>JALSRY010000086.1 GCA_026984555.1 Phycisphaerae bacterium | reverse complement strand
GGCGGCTGTGATGCGTTGGTCACGCTGGTTGCGTCGGCGACGGACAACTGCGACACGATCCCGGGTTCGGAGATCGTGTTCACGATCGATGCCGACCACAACGGCTTCGATGCCGGGGATCCGACGGTAACCGGAAGCGGCAGCACCTACACGTTCCCGACCGGGACCACCGACGTGCGCGCCAGTGCGACCGACGATTGCGGCAACACCGGTGTGTGCGACTTCTCGGTGACGATCAACGCCGTGACGGTGGTCAACGTGGACATCACGCTGGCAGGCGTCACCGCGGATACCACTCGCTGCATCCACTTCCAGACGGATGACTGCACCGAAACCGATGTCGCACTGGCGTTCACGGCGGGCAATTACGTCGGTACCGTCGAGATCCCGTGCGGCGCCTGGACGATGCTCTGCGTCAAGGACGAGCAGCACACGCTCTGGGATACCGTTGCCGTGACGGTCAATGGCCTCGAGTTCGACGCGGCCGCTGTTGTGCTTGATGCCGGCGACACCGACAACGACGGGGACGTGGACATCAACGACGTCACGTGGTTCCTGTACCAGTACAGCCAGGCAGCGGCCTCGGGTGGTTGCCCGTGGGACGGCACCCGCGACGCTGATTTCAGCGATAACGGCACGGTCGGCACGGAGGACTACTCCATGCTCACGCCGAACTGGCTGCGGTCCACCGCGTGCGCCTGCACGATGAGCCCGGTCACCGGCGACGATTCGTTTGAAGACGTGCCCGCCCAGGGGCGGCTCGTAACGCTCGATGCCACCGAGTTGCCAGAGGAGGTCGCGGCCGCGGCAGACATCAACGGCGACGGCGTAATCGACGCCCGCGACGTGCGGCTCTTCGAGGACGCCCACGGCCTGCCGCACGATCTGTCCGACGCGATTCGGGCGACGGCGCAGCCACCGGCCGGCAACCTGCACCGCAGCAGTGCCCGCGCCTTGCCGCGGTAGACCGCAGCGTGCAGTGAAGTTGGGATGCCCCGTCGCGGCCGATGTCGCGGCGGGGCTGTCCCCGCCTTACGTCCCGGCCAAGCGTGTTCGCCGTCATTCGCCGCATGCCGAGCAGACGCCGCAAGCAGCGGTTCCATTCGCTCGGCGAGCACGCGACGCCGGGGTTCAAACCACCGATCTGGCAAAGGAGCAACCATCATGTCTCACGAGCGGACTCACGCAAACACGAGGAATCTCGGTGCGGCTGGCCTGTGCATCATGTGGGCGATGCTGTTGGTCCCGCGGGCGCCGGCCGACGCCGGCGTCATACACGTCAAACCTCAACAGATCACGCCAGTCACCACCACCCAGTGGCAACAGGTCCACGCCCAGTGGCCCGAATACCAGAAGAACCACCCGCGGCCGGAGGCGGCATGCCGGCGGCTCGGTGCGGCCGACAGCGGCACGGAACCGGCGGCGCCGCCGCGCACGCAGTTCACGACCGACCTCTACAACGGAATGCCGGCGGGAGGTTATTATTGGTACTGGGCTCCCGGACCGTATTACGCGCTCGACGACGGCATGATGATTCCGTCTGCGGTCACCGTCGGCGGCGGGGAGGTCACCGCGTTCCAGTTCGCCTTCGGCATGCACGCCGACTTCCCGGGCGATACGCTGGAACCCATCGTATATATCACATTCTGGAACGCGCCGGCGGACCCGATCGGCGGGGCGTCTGATCCCGTCGTCGACTCCAATGCGCCGGTCGCGGCGTTCGCGTTCACGTTCGGCTCGATCACGCTACCTGCGCAGGGGGATTATGTCCTGCTGACCAACCTGATCGACCTCGCCGGCGCGGGGCTCGAGTTCGATCTCAACGGCACGTTCTACGTCGAGATCCTTCCGCTCAAGCTCCAGGGCGGCTCTCCGGTTTTGGACCCCAATGTCTTCGCCGTGTTTTCCAGCGGCCCGATCACGCTCGGCACCAACCAGGACAACATGTGGTCCGATCAGTGGGTTCGCCAGGGATGCAGCAATATCGTCTACGGCGACGGTGACGGGTTGTACGATCATCCCGCCGAGCTGGACTGGGGCGGCTGTGCGGGTTTCGAGAACCAGTCGCCGATCTACCTCGTCGGCACACCCTACACGAACCTTACGCTCGAAGTGCCCGACGGCTGCCTGGGTGATGTGGGTGATATCATCGAAGTCGAGCTGTGGATGCGCAACCCAGCCCAGATGGTCACGGGATACCAGGCGTTCCTGGCGTTCAACACCGCGGCGCTGAGTTATCGGGGCGATCTGAGTACGTACCAGGACGTGCCGTTCGAAAAACACATCCAGCAGATCGCCGGTGCCGAGGTCGCCCCCGGCGAGTTGAACCTCGATGGGTCGGTCACCTTCGGTGCCAGCGGTACCGACCAGGAGACGTTGCTGGCGACGTTGAAATTCGAGGTAGTCGCGGAGTGTACATCGACCGCGGTGACGTTCCGCACCGTGCCCCACTTCAACTCGGAAGTGAGTTTCGAGGGGACGCCGCTGCCGACCAATCCGCTCGATTCGCGCAGTTTCTATCTCGACAATACGCCGCCGGTGATCACCTGCCCGCCGGATACGACCGTCGAGTGCGACGCTTCGACGGATCCCGCGGCCACGGGTTCGGCGACCGCGACGGACAATTGCGACCCCGATCCGGCGATTACCTACTCCGATGCGGTCGATCTCAGCGGCTGCGGCGGCTACACGGGCACCATTACGCGCACGTGGACCGCGACGGATACTTGCGGCAATACGAGCGACTGCGTCCAGGTCATCACGATCGTGGACACCACGCCGCCGACCATCACCTACTGTCCGCCCGAGGTCACGATCGAGTGCGACGAGCCGACCGTGCCGGGCATTCTCTACGGCGTCGGTACCGGCGGCGTGGCGATCTACTACAACCACAACGGCGGCGGCGAGGATCCCAACAACGTCGCGTATCTCAAGGGGCAGTTCAGCTACGACGATCCGAACACCGGGGCGGCCTTCGTCTTCGACAACACGCCGCTGGACGGTAGCGGGCTGTTCACCTGGCAGGCGCTCTACAGCGGCTTGCCCTGGCCCCAGTCGCAGTTCGGTTTCGATTTCGTCATGACCGCGCCCACGAGCGATGGTTCCAACCCGACGCCGACGCTCAACGCCTACGATAACGGTGACAACACACCGGGCGGTCGCATTCTGGTCGGGCCGGTCACCTGGGCCATCAACGATTACAAGCCCCATACGCCGGACATCACCGCCGGCGTCGTGCTCAACAGCCTGATTCGCAGCCAGTCGCCGGGCAACCAGGTGCCGGATATCAACCTGACGCGGTTCGAGATCAGCCAGAACGGGTCGTTGTTCACGGCGGACATCGCGGGCGTGCTGCTGTCAGACGGGATTCACCACTGGTACAACCCCGCGACGCCGGACTCGCCGATGAGCAATTTCGGGCTCAACGGGTGGTTCTTCTTCGAGGGGACGCTGACCTACGACGCCACCGGCGATGACGGCAGCGACCTGGTCGATTTCTACGCCGGCTCGCTGACGATGTACGCCAACTCGCCCACCGTCCAGCTCGGGTTCGCCAAAGCGGTGGATAACTGCGACCCGGCCCCCGTGGTGACGTACACGGACGATACCAGCGGGCTAACCGGCTGCGACGGAACCGGCACGATCATCCGCACGTGGATCGCGACGGATGCCTGCGGCAATTCGTCCACCTGTACGCAAACCATCCACGTCGTGGACACGACCCCGCCGGAAATCACCTGCCCGGCGGACGTGACGATCGAATGCAGCGATTCGACCGACCCGGCCAACACCGGGCAGGCCACCGCGACCGACAATTGCGACGCCGACCCGGCCATCACGTATGTCGACGATACGAGCGGTCTGGCCGATTGCGACGGTACGGGTACGATCGCCCGGACGTGGACGGCGACCGACGGTTGCGGCAACGCGTCGAGCTGCGTGCAGTACATCACGCTGATCGACACCACGCCGCCGACCATCACCTGTCCGTCGGGTATCGATCAGAACGCGGACGCCGGCACGTGCTCGCTGAGCATCGATCCGGGCATGGCGACGGCCACCGACAATTGCGACGGCGCGCCCGCGATCACCTGGGTACGCAGCGATGGCAAGACGAGCCTGACCGATCCGTTCGACGCGGCCGATTCGCCGATCACCATCACGTGGACGGCGACCGACCAGTGCGGTAATTCCGCGACCTGTGATCAGACCATCGTCGTGCACGCGGTCAACGACGTGTACGTGACGATCGACGTGACCGGCCAGACCGGCGCCGCCACGCGGTGCATCCACTTCGTCGCGGATCAGTGCGGCACGATCGCCGACATTCCGATCGGGTTCGACAGCTCCGGGCATTTCGACGGGTGGATCGAAATCCCCTGTGGCAACTGGACCCATCTGTGCGCCAAGGATGAGCAACACACGGTGTGGGATACGGCGACGCTGACGGACAACGGTACCACCTACGCGGCGGCACCGTTGGTGCTGGCCGGTGGCGATACGGACAACGACGGTGACGTCGATATCAACGACGTGACGTGGTTCCTGTTCCAGTACGGCCAGGCAGCGGCCTACGGTGATTGCCCGTGGGACGGCACGCGCGACGCCGACTTCAGCAACGACGGTACGGTGGGGACCGAGGACTACACGTTCCTCACGCAAAGCTGGCTTGTCGATACGCAATGCGATTGCACGCTGGCGATGACGAACCCGCTCCGTTCGCTGGAGGCCCGCGGGGCCACGTCCGGACCGC
>JALSRY010000085.1 GCA_026984555.1 Phycisphaerae bacterium | reverse complement strand
ACACCGACTGTTGACGCTCGCAGCCGCTGCGTCCGCGGTCGGTCTCTTGCTGGCCACGACGACCGCGTGGTCCGATGATGATGGCGATGGTGGCGGTGGGGGGGGTGGCTCACGCAGCAGCTACGTTGTGTTCGGGTACAACGATCTCGGCATGCACTGCATGAGTGACGATTTCTCCGAGGTCGTCGTCCTCCCGCCTTTCAACAACCTCCGTGCCCAGGTCATTCGTCGCGGCGGTGAACCGGACATCATCTCCAGCGGCGTCACCGTCAAGTACTCGGTTCCGTCAAATACCCACTCGGCCGACAAGACCAACTTCTGGAAGTACGCGCAACAGCTTTTCGGCGTGACCTTGCCGCCCGATGTGGGCCTGACCGGACACACCCTCCGCGGAACGATGAGCCCCACGCCCGACCACCAGTGGGAGGTTACCGGCGTTCCGATGGTCCCGATCGACGATGACGGCCGGCTCAATCCGTACCCGCTGGCCATGATCCGCGTCATCCAGAACGGCACGGAGATCGCACGCACCCAAACGGTCATCCCCGTTTCCCAGGAACTGAGCTGCAACTTGTGCCACGGTGGTTCGGGAGTCTCCACCGGCACCGACATCCTCCGCGCGCACGACCAGTTGCACGGCACGAACCTCGAACAGCAGAAACCCGTCCTCTGTGCCAGTTGCCACGCGGATCCTGCCCTTGGTACGTCCGGCTCCCCCGGGTTGCCGACCCTCTCGTCGGCCATCCACACGGCCCACGCACCGCGCATGGGACAATCAGGCTTGTCGAACGTCTGCTACGCCTGTCACCCCGGCATCCGGACCCAGTGCCAACGCGACGTACACCTCGCCAACGGCATCCAGTGTTCCAACTGCCACGGCGATATGTATGCCGTCGGAAACCCAGCGCGCCAGCCCTGGACCGATCTGCCCCGCTGCGGCAATTGCCACAGCCGCCCCGGATTCGATTTCGAGGAACCCGGCAAGCTCTTCAAGGACTCGCGCGGCCACGGCGGTGTCCATTGCGCCGCCTGTCACGGCAGCCCCCACGCGATCACCCCCACGCTGACCGCGACCGACAACGTGCAGGCCATCCGTTTGCAGGGGCACGCCGGGATCATCAACGATTGCCTGGTATGCCACACGAGCCAGCCCGGCGAGTCCTTCTTCCACAGCCGTGACGACTAAGGAGGTCCATCACATGAAATCGACTCGATCTCATCACATGGCGGCAAGCGTCATCGTCGCGGGCCTGCTGCTCGCGTCTGCCGCTTCAGCCACCCAATACACCGTGTCCGATCTCGGCACCCTCGGCGGCGACGTCAGCCAGGCATGGGCCATCAACGCCGCTGGCCAGATCGTCGGACAGTCCAACGTCGGCATCGGCCAGGAAAGTCTCCACGCCTTCCTCTACGACGGCGGCACCATGACCGACCTCGGTACCGTCGCCGGCGATCCCCACAGTTCCGCCTTCGGCATCAACGACAACGGGAATATCGTCGGCCCATCATTCACCCTCGGCGAACTCAACAACCACGCCGTCCGCTGGATCGGTGGTGTACCCGCCACGCTCGGCGACTTCCTGCCGCGCGATATCAACGCCGCCGGCATGATTGTCGGCGTGCAGAACGTCGATGTAAGCGGCGTCGGTGTGGTGGGCCGCGCGGTCAGCTACAACGGCACCCTCGTGCAGCTCGGTACCCTCGGCGGCGATTCCAGCGAGGCACTCGCCGTCAACAACGCCGGCTGGATCGTCGGCGCCTCCGCCCCGGCCCACGACGACCCGCCCCATGCCTTCGTCGCCATCGCCGGCACTTTGCACGACCTCGGCACCCTCGGCGGTGACACGAGCATCGCTCGCGATATCAACGATAACGGCCAGGTCGTCGGCGTTGCCCGCAACGGCGCAGGCCAACTGCACGCCTTCCTCTACCAGCTCGACGCCGGCGGAAACGTCACCAGCCGAACAGACCTCGGCGAGCTTGGCGGCGGATACAGCACGGCCAACGCGATCAACAACGCCGGTCAGGTCGTCGGCGTCTCCGACGCCCGCGCGTTCCTCTGGGAGCAGGGAGCCATGATGGATCTCAATACGCTGTTGCCGCCCGGATCGGCGTGGACGCTCACGCGGGCCGACGGCATCAACGATGCCGGCCAGATCGTCGGCCAAGGCTGGATCAACGGGCAACGGCACGCCTTCCTGCTCACGCCCGCAACCGCCTGCCCGGGCGATCTCAACCACGATGGTGTCGTCGATATTCAAGACTTGAGCATCCTCCTGGCCAATTACGGCACGACCAGCGGTGCCCAGCCCGACGACGGCGACCTCGACGGCGACGGCGATGTCGATCTCGCCGACCTTGCCGCGCTGCTCTCGGTCTACGACACGAGCTGCCCATAAGATCGGCAGATTCCCCGGGACCGGGGTAACGCATCCCGGACCGGATCACAACGAAGTGTCTCATCGGACGCGCCGACGTGCTACGCGGGAATCCCGCCAGCCGTCGGCGTGACCCGTTTGGCCCCCCCGGTTACAATGCCACGCCCGGGCCCCGCCGGCCCGGCGCCCCGAGCGCGTAGCTTGCGGCAACATCTGAGCTGTCACGTTTTGGTCCCTGCACAACGCCCTGGAAAGGGGGTAGATCGTGATCCGATTCGGCCCCGGAAACCTCCGCATCCCCAAGTTCGAAAAACCCGTCTACGTCGTCGCCGGCGGGCTGACCGACTATCGCAAACGCTACTGGGAAAAGAACACGTCCCAGCTTTGCACCGAGGCCCTGCGCATGGCCGTCGAGGAGAACGACCTCAAGGTCGATCCCGAGGAGTTCCGCCGCATGGTCAACTGGGTCGTCTATTCGCAGTTCGCCGACCATTTCGGTGACCAGCTCCTCGCCGCCGCGAAGATCCACGACTATCTCGGCTTCGACCCGTTGGGCAATATCGAGGTCAAGACCGGCGGGGCCACCGGCGGTTCCAGCGTTCTCGCCGCCGCCCAGGCGGTGGCCAGCGGGTACGCCAACTGCGTTCCCGTCGTTGGCTGGGAACGTATGGACGATGTCAGCACGAAGGTCGGCAACGCCTACATCGCCTCCGCCGCCTGCAAGGACTTCGAGAGCGAGCTGGGCTGGATGTACGCCGCCTACTACGCGCTGATGGCCCAGCGGTACCAGCACGAGAACGAGGTGCCCCACGAGACGCTGGCCAAAATCGCCTGCAAGAACCACGGCTACGCCTGCTACTCACCCTTCGCTCAGAACCCCGGAAAGTACACCGTCGAGGACGTGCTCAAGAACGACATCGTTTCCGATCCGCTGACGTTCCTCGAATGTTGCGTGATGAGCGTCGGCGCTGCTGTCCTGATCCTTTGCGACGAGGAGACGGCCCACAAGCTCAGCGACAACCCCATCCAGCTCAAGGCCATTTGCGGCGGCACCCATACGCTGCGGACGGCGGATCGACGCAACATGCCTATCCTGCTCTTGCCCAACGAGACGGAGGAAACCTACAAGGACTATTTCGGAACCCGTCGCCGCGAGTGGCCGGGCTTCAGTTCCTTCCTCGCCGCCCGTATGGCGGCGTACCTGGCGTACAACATGGCCGGGATCCATGATCCGGTCGAAGATTTCGACCTGCTCGAAACGCACGACGCCTTTACGATCAGTGACATCCAGACCTACGAAGATATCGGCCTCCGGCCCTACGGTCGCGGTCGCGAGTTCATCGAATCCGGCGACGCCTACTTCGAGGGCCGTTTGCCGACGAACCTCTCCGGCGGTCTGATCGGAACCATGCACGCCGTCGGCGCCACGGGTATTTTCCAGATCGTCGAGCTCTTGTGGCAGCTCCAGGGCAAGTACGACAAGTTCCACGGCGACCCGAAAATGTGGCAGCGCTACGGAAAAACCAAACCAGCCGACTGGAAGAGTCTCCAGGTCAAGAACGCTCGCCGCGGCTGCGCCATCAGCCACGCCGGCACCGGCAGCCACGTGACCTGCGCGATCCTGGAGAAGCCGTAAGGGTATTCAACATGCCGAATGGCGAGTTACGCATCCGCTACGCCTTGCGTGAGACGCTTGCCGTCCTGCGGTCCGACGCGCTGTTCGCTGTTTGCTGTTTGTGATTCGCTAGTTACCGAAAGGATGACATACGATGGACTGGCCAACCGAATGCCTCGAAGTCATTCAGGAAGAACCGCTGACCGTCAAGAACCCCAAGAACTGGTACCACACGCACAGCTACGGCGGGTGGGGCAAGTTCTTCCAGGGGCTCCGCGAGGGCAAGTTGCTCGCGACACGTTGCACGAACCAGGCCTGCGGCGAAAAACGCCTCTGGCTTCCGCCGCGCTGCGAATGCCCCGATTGCTGGCACGAAATGGAGTGGGTCGAGGCGCCACAGGTCGGCACGATCTACACGCATTCGATCGTCACCTACCCCGGTGCCTTGTTCAAGCTGCCCGCTGGCACGCCGCTGATCAGCGTCGAGATCGAGGGTGTCTGCACCAAGTTGATGAGCTGGCTCAAAGAGGGCAAACCCGAGTTCGGCATGAAGGTCAAGGCCGTCTTCAACACGGCCAATCCCACCAACACCATCCTCGATCTGGCTTGGGTGCCCGTCTGACCCCGCTCCCGTCGCCGCCATGTCGCAGACCAGGCAGGGCGATCGGCGTGGCGGCGACCAGCGGGCGAGAACGGCGACGCGGCCAACGGGCGGCAGGGGGGCGTGTCGGCGAAACAGGGAGGGGTAGGGGGGCGCATGGG
>JALSRY010000084.1 GCA_026984555.1 Phycisphaerae bacterium | reverse complement strand
CCACGGCTCGGCCGAGGACGCGCCCGCGAGCCTGTTCGACGCCGAGATCAAGCGGCACACCGAGGCCTACAAGGCCCTGATCGCCCGCGACGGCGACGAAAACCCCTACCTGCTCCATCGCGAGCTCGGCCAGCTCATGACGGCCAACGTCACGGTCGTTCGCGAAAACAAGGAGCTGACCGAGACGCTCGGCAAACTCGACGAGCTGGCCCAGCGGGCCGAGCGTGTCGCGCTTTCGGACCGCGGCATGTGGACCAACCAGACGCTGAGCTTCACGCGAGCACTCGGGGACATGATCCTGCTGGCGAAAGTCATCACCAAGGGCGCGTTGCTGCGCAACGAATGCCGCGGGGCGCACTACAAGCCGGAGTTCGCGATTCCCGCACCGACCGCCGACGACCCCGACGAGCTGCGCAAGCAGGCCCGCGAGTGGTGTCACAAGTACCACCAGCAAAACGAGCAATGGCTCAAGACCACGCTCGCCAAGTACACCCCGGACGGCCCCGAGATCAGCTACGAGCCGGTCGATACGCAGGCCATCCCGCCGCGACCGCGGACCTACGGCGTGCGCGGGGCGGAGGTGATCGAGGAAGTCTGGAAGGAAGAATACGGACAAGGGGCGACGGCGGCGGCGGCCGCGGGCGCCGGACATTGATACGGATAGGGTAGCACGATGCCAGAAAAGTTCCGCGTAACCATCCAGCGTCAGGACAACCGCGATTCGCGCCCGTACAGCCAGACGTTCGAGGTCGAGCACAAGCCTCAGATGAACGTCATCTCCGTGCTTCAGGAGATCGCCGCCCATCCCGTGACGGTCGACGGCGAGGCCACGACGCCCGTGGTGTGGGATTGCAACTGCCTCGAAGAGGTCTGCGGCGCCTGCACGATGGTCATCAATGGACACGTGCGCCAGGCCTGCGCCGCGCTGGTCGACGAGTTGCTCGCCGACCAGCCTTCGATCGACATCAAGCCGATGAGCAAGTTCCCGATCGTTCGCGACCTGTTTGTCGATCGCTCGCACATGTTCGAGGCGCTCAAGAAAGTGCAGGCATGGATCCCGGTCGATACCTACGGGCACATCGGCCCCGGCCCGGGCACATCGCCCGAGGTCCAGGACATCCGCTATGCCATCTCTCGCTGCATGACCTGTGGCTGCTGCATGGAGGTCTGCCCGCAATTCAATGACCACAGCGAGTTCATCGGCCCGCAATCCATCGCCCAGGCGTTGTTCTTCAACATGCACCCGACCGGCGAGTTGACCGCCCAACGCCGCCTCGACCCGCTCATGGGCCCCGGCGGCATCGCCGACTGCGGCAACGCCCAGAACTGCGTGAAGGTCTGCCCGAAAGAAGTACCGCTGACCTGGGCCATCGGCAAGATCGGCCGCGACACCACCAAGCTCGCGATCAAGCGGTGGTTCATGCAGTAGCATGGTCGTATCTCGCGGCCGGGAACACGCCGGCACGGTTCGGCCACGCCCGCGGATCGATGCCGCCGGTGCGTAGCCCACAAGAGCTGTGATGGCGGGTTCGCACCCGGCGAGGTGGTACGTGCTGCACCGGGCCTGAGCCGATAGCGAGACCGAACCGGAGGTGCCGGTTCTCGGGCGGGCGGTGTGGCGAGCATGGATACGGTTGGGCCGTTGTGATGATGGATATGGAGTACATCCTGAGGCTCGTCGCTTCGATCGTCGCCGGTGCGGTGATCGGGTTCGAGCGCGAGCTGCACGACAAGCCCGCCGGCTTTCGCACCAATATCCTGATCTGCCTCGGTGCGGCGCTGTTCACGATCCTGTCGATCTACATGGTCGGCGACAAGTACTCCGACAAGGAGCGTATCGCCGCCCAGGTCGTCACCGGCGTCGGCTTCCTCGGCGCCGGCACGATCGTCCATTTCAAAGGCAACGTCATCGGCCTCACCACCGCCGCCACGATCTGGGCCGTCGCCAGCATCGGGATGGCATTCGGCGCCGGCGCCTACGTCGTCGGTTCCGTCGCCACCGCCTTGACCGCCGCGATCCTGTTCGGCCTCGCATACGCCGAGGATCTGATCGCTTCGTGGCGCGTCACGACCCGCTTCAAGATCAAGCTCGCTCCCGAAACCGAATCCGCCTACCGGCTGCGAAAGATGATCGAACAGCTCGGTGTTCGCGTGCGCGGATGGATGATCACCAAAGTCGAAGAAGAACTCACCGTCCGCATGTCCGTAACCGCGCCGGCGGCGAAAATCGAGGAAATCCAGGACGCCCTCGTCAGCAGCCCGCTCGTGCGCTCGATCAAGCGGGTCTGAGCCGGCGGCGCCCGCTAACCCAGCCACGCGGGATCGTCGTATCCGTGCGTGCGGGTTGCGCGTTGGTACCCACTCGGCTGTGGTCGTGCGGGCTTCGCGATCGTCGCCGAGGGCTCCATGCCGCCGGCGGCGACGCCACCCCCAAGGAGGTCACCATGTCCCGAACCAATACGCCACGCCTCCCCTCTCGCCGACCACCGACCCACCGATGCCGACTCGCCGCAATCCTGGTGGCGGCCGGCTGCGTGATCAGCGCGACCGGCAACGACGAGCAGGTTCCGTGGCAGCCGCTCTTCGACGGCAAGACGCTCGACGGCTGGATCCAACGGGGCGGCAAGGCCCACTACACCGTCGAGGACGGCGCGATCGTCGGCTCAACCGTCCCCCACACGCCCAACAGCTTCCTGTGCACGCGGCGTCACTTCGGCGACTTCGAGCTCGAACTGGATTTCCTGGTCGATCCCCGGCTCAACTCCGGCATCCAGATTCGCAGCAACAGCCTGCCCTCGTACCGCAACGGTCGCGTCCACGGCTACCAGGTCGAGATCGACCCATCCGAGCGGGCCTGGTCCGCCGGTATCTACGACGAAGCCCGCCGTGGTTGGCTGTATCCGCTCAAGAACCACGAGGCCGCCCGGCGAGCGTTTCGGCAAAACCAGTGGAACCATGTCCGCGTCCTCGCCGTCGGTGATTCGATCAAGACGTGGCTCAACGGAGTACCCGCCGCCGACCTCGTCGATTCGATGACGCTGAGCGGGTTCGTCGCGCTCCAGGTCCACAATACCCGCCAGACCCAGCCCCTGCGCGTGCGCTGGCGGAACATCCGCATCCGCGACCTCGGCCGGCACGTGTGGCGGCCGCTGCTCGATCAACAGGCCCTCGAAGATCCCGCCCGCTGGACGACCGACACCGACTACGCTTCGCTGACCCCCGCCCACCGATTCTGCGGCTTCACCATCCGGCTCACATGCAAACGCCAAGCCGGAGCGGGCGGGCTGGCTTTCGGCGGCGGTGACCCCCTGCACGACGAACATGCCTTGCGTGTCCTCATCGGCTCGCTCACGGAAACCGGCGGAGTATGGACGGGCGACGGCAAACGCCTGCTCGCCGCCCCGGCACAGCTCGAACCTCCCGCCAGGCCCGATCCGTGGCGCCAGGTGACAGTCAGCGTGCATGGCCACCGTGTCGTAACACACATCGACAATCGGCAGGTCGTGGACGTCCGGCTCGATCACGAGATTCCCCCCGGCCGTGTGGTATTGTTCCGCACCGCCGACCACCCCGATACGCTGTACAAGAACGTGGAATACCTCGTATCGGCGGAACATTTCGTGGGCCTCGCTCCGCCCGCGGGAGCCGTCGTCCTGCTGCGGAAAGGCGGCGGACTCGACGCCTGGCGGCACAACAGCCGCGCACACGACCAGCCCAAGTGGCGACTCCATGACGGCGTGTTGACGGTCGTGCCCGGCACCGGCTCGCTTATGACCCGGCGAAACTTCGGAGACGTGTATCTCCACCTGGAATTCAAACCCAACGACACCCGCACCGGCTGGCAAAGCAACGGCAACAGCGGCGTGTACATCCAACGGCGTTACGAAGTGCAGATCCTCAATTCCTTCTCCCACTCGCTCAGCAAGCGTGACTGCGGAGCGATCTACGGGATCAAGGCCCCCGATGAGCCCGCGTGCAAACCGGCCGGGCAGTGGCAAACCTACGACATCGTGTTCCGGGCACCGCGTTGGAATACGTCCGGAAAAAAGACCGAAAACGCCCGGATCACCGTCTACCTCAACGGCGTCCGGATCCACGACAACGTCGAAATCCCCACCAAGACCGGCCAAGGCAGCCCCGAAGCCCCCGGCGATGCCCCACTCCTGCTCCAGGACCACGGCAACCCCGTCCAATTCCGCAACATCTGGGTCGTGCCGCTGGACCTCTCGGCCAACCCGCGTACCGATCTGCCCCCGATCTGACGAACGAACCGGGCCGGCACTTTCCGAAAGCCGTTGCGAGCCACGAAAAACGGGAGGCCTCCCCAACAAGGGAAGCCTCCCGCGTCGTGTGCTTCTGTCCGTCCCGCGAACCGAACCAGAAGGCCCGGGCGCGGTGACGGTGTTGCGAACTAGCGGCGGCGCAGCGCCAGCAGGCCCGCGAAGCCAAGCAGCATCAGAGAAGCCGGCTCAGGAACGTAGAACGTGACCGTGAAGTCGCCTTCCTGGCTCGAGGTGCTGCTGACGTCCCAGTTGTCCGTGCCGTAGGTGGTGTTGTAGCCACCGAAGGCCAGGTAGTAGGTGCCGGCGGGCAGCGGGCCGTCTTCGCCATTGGCGATGCCGTCGCCACCAAGGTTCCACGAGTCGCCCAGCTCGAGGCCGGAGCCATCGTTGAAGCTCAGGGTGCTGAGCAGACCGAAACCGTCATCGTCATCGGTCGCAACGAAGAAACCAGCGGCGTCGTAGACGCCCAGCTC
>JALSRY010000083.1 GCA_026984555.1 Phycisphaerae bacterium | reverse complement strand
ACCCGCGTTTCACGAGATGAACCAGCGCAGCGAACCCCGTCCGCGGCAGCCCGGCCGTCACGCCGCAACCAAAACTCGTCCGGAAGCTTCTACCGTCGCCCTCGACCGGGTAGAATCAACTACAGGAGGCGCTCGGGCGCCGTCGAAAGGATAGGGGCCGGCCCACCACGGGACCCCCATCGGGTCAGACCGGCTGCGGCGAGGAATCGTTTGATGAGTGGAAGTCGAGGGACATCCGGCGGAAGAAACCGGCGGGGCAACGTTTGCAGCTTTTGCGGCAAGGGTTCGCGCGATGCGGGGCCGATGGTCGAGGGTGCCAACGACGTGTACATTTGCGCGTCGTGCATCGACTTGTGCCACAATCTCGTCCGCGAAGAACGCCGGCGGGCCAGCCGCGGTCGCAGCCTGCTCAAGACCATCCCCAAGCCGCGCGAGGTCTACGAGTTCCTCGATCAATATGTCATCGGGCAAGACTTGGCGAAGCGGTCGATTTCCGTCGCCGTCCACAACCATTACAAGCGGCTCGCGCACAGCGACGCGATGGCCGACGATGACGTCGAGCTCGACAAGAGTAACGTGCTGCTTATCGGACCGACCGGCTGCGGAAAAACGCTGCTGGCCCGCTCACTCGCTCGTTTGCTCAACGTCCCCTTCGCCATCGGCGACGCCACCACGCTGACCGAGGCCGGCTATGTCGGCGAGGACGTCGAGAACATCCTCCTCAAACTCCTCCAGAATGCCGACTACGACCTCGAAGCCGCCCAGCGCGGCATCATCTACCTCGACGAAATCGACAAGATCGGCAAAACCTGGAACAACATCTCGATCACCCGGGATGTCAGCGGCGAGGGTGTTCAGCAAGCCCTCCTCAAAATGCTCGAGGGCACCGTCAGCAACGTCCCCCCCCAGGGCGGCCGAAAACACCCCGAGCAGCAATACATCCAGATCGATACCAGCAATATCCTCTTCATCTGCGGCGGAACGTTCGTCGGCCTCGACAAAATCGTCCGCAAACGACTCGGACGCAAGGCGATCGGCTTCGCCGACGGAGAGAACGCCCCCAAGGATGACATCCACGAGCTCGAAGACGTGCTCCAGCACGTCACGCCGGACGACCTCATCGAATACGGCATGATCCCCGAATTCGTCGGGCGCCTCCCGGTGTTGTGTACGCTCTCCCCGCTGGACGAGGACACGCTGGTTCGCATCCTCGTCGAACCGCGCAACGCGATCGTCAAGCAGTACCAGAAGCTGTTCGAGATGGAGAAGGCTACGCTCGAATTCACGCCTGCGGCGCTCAAGGAGATCGCCCGGCGGGCAATCGAGCGCGACACCGGCGCCCGCGCCCTGCGCTCCGTCGTCGAGGAGATCATGCTCCCCTACATGTTCGACCTGCCCGAACGCGCGCCGGGGCTCTCCTATGTCGTCACGCCCGAAGTCGTGCGCGGTGAAGAAGACCTGCTCGAAACCGGCAAAGCCCGCAAAGAATCGGCCTGAGCGCCCGCCGGCGGTCGCCGCGCGCCCTCTGCGCGATAACCGAGCGCATGTGCATCTCAACGCCGCCCCCCGAACCCGTCGGCGATCCCGTGGTCCGCAACACCCACGCGACCACCGGCCCGCGGCGAGGCGGTTCCGCCCGCTCGCCGGGTTTCGGCCTCGCGGGCGTTACTCTTCGCGGACGAACCGCGACCGCAACCCTGCCCGTTCGAGCATTCGTGACACCAGCTCGGTCGGCAACCCGACGACGTTGGTGAAGCTGCCCTCGAACCGCTCGACCAGCCGATCGCCGACCGTCTGAATGCCATACGCACCCGCCTTT
The DNA here is from genome assembly GCA_026984555.1 of Phycisphaerae bacterium. Taxonomy (GTDB): domain Bacteria; phylum Planctomycetota; class Phycisphaerae; order UBA1845; family Fen-1342; genus JALSRY01. The sequence goes on along the minus strand of JALSRY010000083.1, from coordinate 2,940 downwards.
CCCCGCCAATCGCCGCTATCGAGGTAGGCCCGTCGCAATGCCGGATCGTCACGCATCCACACGCGGGTCACGGAGCAGTGAAGCTGCCGGCGGGGCTGCGAATCGAGACGCACCAGACAAACCCCGGTGATGACGTCGCTCGGGTAACGAGCCTGGAGCACGAGCATCCCTTCGGCGTCAGCACGGTGCCGGGGCTTGCCCAACAGGTGGCCGGCGCAGGCCACGAGCGTATCGGCACCCAACACCCACCGATCGGGGTACCGTTCGGCCAGCGCCCGGGCCTTGAACCAAGCCAACGCCATCGCCCAGGCGGCGGGCGTCGTGCCGGGGGGAGCGGCCTCCGGCTCCGGGAGCGAACACGGCCGAACCACGAACGACACGCCGAGCTGTTCGAGCAACGCGCGCCGGCGCGGGCTGGCCGATGCCAGGATGAGTTCCTCGACCCTCACAACGTCACCTTTCCCATGCCGATTGACCGTCCGCGACGGTCAGATTAGAACCCAACCAACCCGCCACTGGACCCCGGACGGCTCACACGCCTTCCGGCCCGGCGTCGCGGACCATCGAGAAGAGGTGTCCCGTCCGTGCCCCCGAAACGGCCAGACCATCTTGCGCCTTCCACGACCGACCGGCCCCGGTTCGGTGCCCACATGTCCATTGCCGGCGGGGTCCACCGCGCCATCGAGGCGGCGCTCCTAGCGCGGATGGATACCCTCCAGGTGTTCGTCAAGAATCAGCGGCAGTGGACCGCACCACCCCTGGATACGCAAGACGTCGCACGCTGGCACGCCCTGCTGGCGACGCCGAATTTCGGCCCGCCCGTGGCGCACGCGGCGTATCTCATCAATCTGGCGTCGGCCGACCGCCAATTGTACGCCAGAAGCCGCCAGGCGTTCGCCGACGAGCTGCGACGGTGCCAGACACTCGCGATTCCGTACCTCGTGGTTCATCCCGGGGCGGCGGGCGAGCAAACGGTCTCGCGTGCAATCAGCCGGGTCGCGGCGGCGCTGAACCGCGTTTTTTCCGAGCAACCCGAACTGACCGTCATGCCGCTGCTCGAAACCACCGCCGGCCAGGGAACCGCACTCGGCCGCAGTTTCGCCGAACTGGGCGAGATTCTGCACCAGCTCGACGAACCCGACCGCGCCGGCGTCTGCGTGGATACCTGCCATGTCTTCGCCGCCGGCTACGACATCCGCGACCCGTCGGCGTACGAAGCGATGGTGGCCGAGGCGGATCGCGAGGTCGGGCTGAAACGGATTCGCTGCTGGCACCTCAACGACAGTCGAGGCGACTGCGGCTCCCACCGCGACCGACACGCGCATATCGGCCACGGCCACATCGGCAACCGCGGGTTCGCGCACGTCGTCGGCGATCCGCGTTTCGGCGGGCTGCCGATGATCCTCGAAACTCCCAAGGGTGACACCGCCAGCGGACGCGACTGGGACCGCGCCAATCTGCAACGCCTGCGCACGCTGGCCACCCGTGCCCGCCGGCGCTGACGAAACAATGCAGAGCTTGCCAAGTGGTCGGCGGGCGCTGACCTTGCGTTTCGTCAGGCCGGCTCGAACAAAACCGTATAACGCGCCCGTCGCGGCGACGTCGGATGGATGGTTGGAAATCCCGAACACTTCCCGTTACCCGCTTGACGAAGACTCGCTCATGGATGGCACCGGGCAATAGCAGAGTTGACCAGCGGTTGGGACAGCTTCTGCGCATGATCATGCACGGGCGGGCCGTGGTGCCAACCAGGCGGATTCCGGAACCGCGCACGGTCCATGATGGCAAAAAAATGCAGGCATAGGTATAGAAAACCCGAGAATACACTTGCATCTGTTCCCCCCCGGGGGGGGTATAATTCAGCAGCGCCGGCTATTCCGTAACGCAGTTCGAACAGGAAGGGCCGCTCATGTTCCGCAAAGCACTCGTTGCCGTGATCGCATTGGCTGCATTGGCGGGCGCTTTCGTGCTCGGCCGCTCGTCGTCGGGGCAAGCATATCAAGAGCCGGTCGATCCGATCGGATTCCGCCCGTCGATTACCGATTTGGGGCGCAAGCCGTGGTACAGCACCGCCGGCTTTTCAGCCCGGTTCGTCAACGGTGGGCCGACGCCGGTGACCATCGCGGGCCTGCACGCTTCCTGTGGATGTACAGGGCTGAATCCGGCCGACTATCTTCAAAAGGTCGTCGCTCCCGGCGGATCGATCGAGATCAGCGGAACGATCGACATCGGCGACCGCTTGGGCAAACGCACCACCGACGTCGAACTGCTGCTCGATGACGGCACGGTGCACCTGCTGCAAGTCACCTATGACGGCTATCCGACGTACACGTTTCGCCCCGCGCGGCTGGCGTTTTCGGGTGTTCATCTCGACGGCGATCAGGCTCCTTCCGGGACGATTCTGTTCTCTTCGCCATCGGTCGAAGTGCTTTCGGTGGAATCCGAGGAAACGTGGCTGCGAACGACACGCCGACGACGCGACGACGGCAAGACCGAGATCGTTGTCGCGCTGTCGCTCGAGGATCTCAAGCACGGCAAGCAGTTCGGCAAGGTAACCGTGCTCACAGACGATCCGTATCGCCCCCGCTTCGTGATTCCGGTCATGGCGGAAGGTATCGCGGCATTGCGGCCCATGCCGGCGTACCTGTTTCTTTATCCCGGCCGTCGCGGTCGCGTGCGGTTCGTCCGGGCGGACGGCAGTTACGTAGCAGCCCGCCTGTGCGAACCGATCCCGGCGGGCATCCACGCCGAGCCGGGCGAGGACGACGGAACCGCGCTGCTGGTGTCGTACACGGGGATCGCCCCGCCCGAAGATCCAATCGCCGTACACGTCGAAACGGACTCGGGATTGCGAACGCGGTTCTTCGTACAGGTTGTAGTTCCCGAAAAACCACGACATCCCGGAAGAAGGAGGTAGAACGACGTATGTGTACTCATAAT
>JALSRY010000082.1 GCA_026984555.1 Phycisphaerae bacterium | reverse complement strand
GGCGATCTTCGTGATGCGGGCCGGGTTGTGCACCGAGCGATCGACCGCGACCTCGTCGTTGCTGAATCGGTCGGCCAAGGCGGCAAGCACGCGCTGCACCAGGCCGCCGTCGTCTGCCTGGAGGTCGATGTGGTAGAGCAGGTGGTAGCCATTGCCGCTCATGACAACCACCGGCTCGGGCCAGCCGGTAGATGTGAGCTCGGCCGCGATGCGCTCTGCCGTCAGGCGGGCCCGTTCGAGCTCGCCGTCAGTTGCGCTGACGCCCGACGGACGCACAGGGTCGACGTCGATCAGTAGCCAGCGCCGGCGGAGGACATCCTTGTCCTGCGTCGTCTCGCGGACACGCGTCTTGATCCGGTTAGCCGAGCGGGCCAGCAGCGCCGGGGCGACCGGGTTGAGTGTGACGTAGATGCCCGGGGCGATGCCGGCCCGGTCGAGTTCAGCGATCTGCGCGGCAGCCTGCTCGAGGGCCGCATACGCGAAGTAGCCCGAGCAGGTGAAGGCGTACTTCGCGCCGGGGCGGTCGCGGCAACCGGGCGCGCGCACCTCGAATACGTCCCCGGGCTCAAAGAGCAGCTCGAGGAAGCGGCGGACGTCCTGGGCGGGATCGTCAGTCATGGCCGCGCCATCTGCTCTTTGATGGTCTGTTCAACCAGGACCAGCGTGATCCGTTTGTGGATGTCGTGGGCCTCGCACACGGCGTAGAGCACGACGCGCTGCTTGCCCGCCGGCGGGCTGCCGAGCCCTTCCCGGGCCGGGTCGTCGGGTATCCACACGCCGCGGCGCATCGTCGGTCGGCCGCAGAGGATGCAAGCAGCGGCGACCGGAGGCGTCGCCAGAAGCGGTGGCACGTTGGCGTGGCTGATCATCAGAATGGCACCTCGTCGAGCATCCGCCGCTCGTACTCATCCTTCGACACCCAGCGCAGCCAGCGGCCGCACCAGGCGCAGACTTCCCGGCCGGCGTGCGGGCCGGTGCCCGGCTGGATCGTGCGGTCATCGTGGCCGCACTTGGGACATGCGGCACCGGCGCCCACGGGCGCTTCACCGGCGTCGCTCTTGTCGGACGATTCACACGCCGGCTTGTCGCCGAGGCGGTAGGCCACGACGCGGTCGAAGCGCTCGCCCGCGCGGCGCTCGACCGTGATCGCCAGCGTCGGCGTCAACGCGCCGGCGTCGGCGAGTTCGACGGCCTCCTCCGCCGAGTCGGGAACAGGCTCATGCGAGCGCGTCTGCCACCACTGCTCGGCCTTGTGGCGCGGGTAGCCGGTGTGCTCGAAGCAGACCCATTCCGAGACGTACTCGTTGAACCCGATGCGATAATCGACGCGCATGGTGCGAGGGGCATCCGGCGGCGCGCCGCGCTTCTCGTGAACGGCGTAGTAAACGTCGTTGACCTCGTACTCGGTGCGCTCGACCTCGCCGGCCAGGATGCCCTCGGTGCTCGCGGTGGCATCGTGCTTCTGCCGCTCGGGCGGCGGGAACACATGACCGCACGCCGGGCACTGCGCGTAGCCGGTCGCGATGATCTCGTGGCACTCGGGACACTCCTTGGCCGGCGCCTCGCCGTTGCCGTTCGAGTTAGGCTCGGTGATCCGCAGCGCATCTACCGGGCCGTGGCGCAGTGCATTGCCGCCGAAGTCGAGCACCAGGCAGTCGGTCTTGCCGGGATGCAGCCGGAAGCCGCGGCCGACCATCTGGTAGTAGAGTCCGGGCGAGAGCGTCGGGCGTAGCAGCGCGACGCAGTCGATGTTCGGCGCATCGAAGCCGGTCGTCAGCACATTGACGTTGACCAGGAACTTCAGTTTGCCGTTGCGGAACCGGCGCAGCGTCTGGTCGCGTTCGAACGGCAGCGTCTCGCCGCAGACGAAGCCGCACTCGACCCCGTGATGCCGCTCAAGCACGTCCGCGATGTGACCGGCGTGCTTGATGCCTGACGCGAAGATCAGCACGCTCTTGCGGTCACGCGTGTGCTCGATGATCTCACGGCAGGCCGACAGCACCAGGTTATCGTCGTCCATGAGGTTCTCGACCTCGCCGGCGACGTACTCACCGCCGCGAACGTGGAGTCGGTCGGTGTCCGGCTTGCGGGTGCCGGCCTTGGTGCGCAGTGGACACAGGTAGCCCTGCACGATCAGCTCGCGCACGCCGATCTCGAAACACACCTCGTTGAGGATGTTGTCGGGCGCACAGATCGCGCCGGACTTCATGCGGAACGGCGTGGCCGTCAGCCCGATCACGCGCACGTGCGGGTTGATCTTGTGCATGTCGGCCAGGAACTGGCGGTACATGCCCTCGCCGTCGGGCGGGATGAGGTGCGCCTCGTCGACGATCACCAGGTCGACCGCGTTGACGTCGCAGGCGCGCTTGTATACCGACTGGATGCCGGCGATCGTGACCGGGTAACCCAGGTCGCGGCGCTTCAATCCCGCCGAGTAGATGCCGAAGGGCAGGTCGGGCGCGACCGCGCGCAGCTTCTCGGCCGCCTGCTCGAGCAGCTCCCGCACGTGCGCCAGGATCAAGACGCGCCCATTCCAGCGTTGCACGGCGTCGCGGCAGATCGTCGCCATCACCGGCGTCTTGCCGCCGGCGGTGGGAATCACAACGCACGGGTTGTCGTCCCGCTCGCGCAGGTGGCGGTAGACGGCCTCCACGGCCTCGAGCTGGTACGGCCGCAGTTGCATCAGATGTCCGCTTTCATCTTGAGATGCTTGGCCAGCAATACCACCAACGCACGGAGGTAGCTCTCGTTGAACGTCTGGATCAATACGCCGACAGCCGTGGCCGCCTCGCGCGTGGGCAGGTCGATGGTAATTACCCCTGCTCTCGCCACTCTGGGGGGCCTGCCACCGCCGCGGCGGCGGCGGGCGCGGCGTGGCGACGGATACCGCTTGCCGTCACTTCCGATGCGCTTTTGTGGAGCGCAATTGTTTGCAGGAGCTTGAGTTGAGGGCAGGTGGCGAATTTCGCCACCTGACCGCTGTCGTTCCATCATCTCGCGATATCGCGCTATTGTGCCGTGATTCACGCCGACGTGCTCCGCGATGGCTCGGTCACTGAATTCAGGGTGCAACTTCAAGGCCTTCCGCACCGCCTTGGCCTTGTCCGCGTTCGTGCGGCGCAGGCCGTGCGTCTTGTTCGCGCCCAGGCTCTTCCAGCGGGCGTCTTGCAACTCGCCGGTCGTGACCAGCGCCCGGATCTGCGTGCGCTTGAGCCGGCGATGGGCGTAGAAGCGGTGAAAACCGTCCACCAGCCAGTACGTCGCCCCGTCGCAGACGACCTCCACCGGCGGGAACTCGGCCCCCGCCTCGAGTGCTTCGGAGTACTCGGCGACCACGCTCGGGTCGATCGCCGCCCGCGGCTGCGTATCGCCGTCGACGCGCAACGCCGCCATGTCCAGCAGTTGTTCGTTCACGCATCGTCTCCTTCCTGCTCGGCCAGCTGGCCGAGGGCTTGTTCCAGGATCAGGTCACGGTGCTCCATGCACTGCAGCAACCCGCGGCCGGCCCGGCGTAGCTCGGCCTCGACGCGGTTGAACGCGTCCATCGCCGCCTGGTCGCGCGCCATCTCGCGTCGCGTGATCGGCCGCGACTCGAACCAGTCGGCCACGACGACGTAGCGCAGCGCCGCGCCGATCACTTCCGCTTCGAGCAACCTGTCGTCTTTGCGCTGGTGCACGGCGCCTCCGTTATGCACACCATCACCGCGCCGCCGGGTACGACCGACCCGCGGCGGATGATCAACTCGTCGATCTGTGCGTCGTCCGCGTACACGCCGGCGTGCTGGAGCGAATCGAGCAGGCACTTCATCGCGTTATCGAGGTCGCGTTTGCGCCGGTCGGGCGGACACAGATGCACGACCACGCTCAGCCGGCCACGCAGCGGCCCGTCCCGCCGGGCCGCGAGGCACGCCACCACCTCCCTGCGATAGCGCCGGCCCTCGCGGCTGATCAGCGTGCGGAACCCCACCCGGCGGTAGTAGTGGTTGATCGAGGGCGGGTAGGGCAGCTCGAACTCGTGCACTACCGCTTCCACGGCGGCGTGCTCCCCTGGTCGTTGCCCGACGCTGGCGCCGGCGTGGTGGCGTCCTTCTTGGCGTAGCCCTTGATGACGTTGGTGAACTCGCCGTTGTCGTCGCGCTTCTTCTGGCCGACGGTGATGACCAGCGGCAGGTTGTGCAGCTCGACGCTGTCCTTCGGGGCCATGACTCCAACCGCCCGGCAGATCGCCGACAGCTCGGCCCGGGCGATCTTGACGGTCATCGCGTTGGGGTTGTCGAGGTTCAAACGCGCCCACAGCAGCCGGCCCTTGTACTCGCCCTCGATGACCTGGAAGGTGAGTTGCAAATACCGGCCGACGCCGGACCTGGTCGGCTTCATCTCGCTCTCGGTGATGACCGCCAGGTACTTGCCCGCCGGGATCGGGTCGAAGCCCACCGCCGGCTCCACTTCGTTTGCATCGAATCCACTGAGATTCGCCATGATGTATTTCCTCCTATTCGCTCTTCTGATCCTGCGGCCAGTATTGGTGGATGATGTTCCAAGCGCGTTCGTCGTCGCCGCGGACGAACGCGTCGTAGATGCGCCAATCGAGCGGAAACTCGTCCGGCAGGCTCAGCCGGTTCTTGGCCAGATGCGCCGGCCGTTCGGTCGTGCGGACGATTCGCTCGCCCTTACCGATACCTTGCACGCGCTTGCGTCCGAAGCCCTCGTCGACGGTCTTGGTGTAGACCCTGTAGGTGGCGAACAGCACCTCGTCGCACCACTCCTGCACCAGCGCCGAGGCGAGTTTGTGCAGG
>JALSRY010000081.1 GCA_026984555.1 Phycisphaerae bacterium | reverse complement strand
CCCCAGCGCGTCCAGGGAGGCACGTGCCGCCCGACCCCATTACACGTGCCGCAGATCGTGTCCCATTTTGCTTTTCTTGGTTTGCAGGTAGCGGCGGTTGTCGTCGTTGGGGGGCATTTCGATCGGGACCTGCTCGACGACATCGAGACCGTAGACGGCGAGCCGATTGGTTTTCTTGGGGTTGTTGGTGAGGATGCGAACGCGCGAGAGGCCGATATCACGCAGGATCTGCGCACCCGTGCCATAATCGCGTCGGTCGGCGGGGAGCCCGAGGGCGAGGTTCGCCTCGACCGTGTCGAGCCCTTCGTCCTGGAGCTTGTAGGCTTTGATCTTGTTCGCCAACCCGATTCCGCGGCCCTCCTGCCGGAGGTACACGAGTGCGCCGCGCCCCGCCGCCGCGATCATCGCCATGGCGGCGTCGAGCTGCTGCCCGCAGTCGCATCGCGTCGACCCGAACACGTCACCGGTGAGGCATTCGGAGTGGACGCGCACCATAACCGGCTCGTCGATGCGCCGGGGCCGGCCGGTCTCGTCGAGCTCGCCGACGCCTCCCATGCACAAGGCGACATGGGTGCCCTGTTCGGCGTGGGAGCGATACGCGATCAACAGCCACTGCCCCCAGCGGTTGCGCAGGGGGATGGTCTCGATGCGTTCGACCAGCCGCTCGCGTTTCATGCGGTATTCGATCAACGCCGCGACCGTACACATCTTGATGCCGTGCTTGCAGCAAAAGCGTGCAAGCTGCGGCACGCGGGCCATCGTGCCGTCCTCGTTGAGGATTTCGATGATGGCGGCGGCGGGCATGAGCCCCGCGAGTCGGCACAAATCGACCGAGCCTTCGGTTTGGCCCGCCCGCACGAGCACGCCGCCGTCGCGGGCGATCAGCGGATTGACATGTCCCGGCCGGACGAAATCCTCCGGCACGGCCTCCTCGGCCACCGTGCGGCGAATGGTCGTAGCGCGGTCGAACGCCGAAACGCCCGTGGTCACGCCGAAACGGGCGGCGGCGTCGATCGTGACGGTGAACGCGGTGCCGTAGCGCGTGGTGTTGCGTGGTGTTTGGGCTTCGAGCTGGAGTTGTTCGCAACGAGAGCGCGTCAGGGGAACGCAGAGAGTGCCGCGTCCGTGCTTGAGCATGAAGTTGACTTTCTCGGGGGTGATGTGCTCCGCGGCGCACACGAGGTCGCCTTCGTTCTCACGATCTTCGTCATCGACGAGCACGATCAGGTTGCCCTGACGCAGTTCTTCGAGAATCTCCTCGATCGGGCTGAAAGGTTGCGTGTCGGGGTGCGCCGAGATCGCGTCATGGGCGTCGGTCATGTCGTTTTGCTCCGGTGAGCGTTGCGCGGCCGACGATGCCCCCGCCGCCCGCGGATTCCGCGTCTGCGCCCCATTCTAGCGAAAACAACGCGAAAAAGCACAACGCGTGGCACGAGCGCCCCGCCGGCCTGGTTCCATCCGCCGGCGACCGAGTGGCGCGGAAACCCGACCCGCCCGGGGGCGCGTGGCCTCACACGGCGGCCAGCAACGCGAACATGCGCGTGATCGCCTCGGCGCCGCGGTCGAGGTCGCGGAGGTTCACCTTCTCGTTCGGACCGTGTGCGTTGCAGCTCGGGCTTGCCAGACCCACCAGCAAGCACTCGGCGTCCAGTTCCCGCCGAAACATCGGCAGGATCGGCAGCGAGCCACCCTCGCGGATGAACGCGACATCGCCGCCGAACGCTGCCTGGAGAGCCTGGCGGGCGGGTGCGATGAACGGGGCGTCGAGCGGCGTCACGTAGGCATCGGCATGGGCGTGATCGATGATTTCGCAACGCACGCCGCGCGGGCAGCGTTGCCGAACGGTTCGTTCGAACTTCTCGCTGATGTCGGCTCCGTCCTGGTTGGGAACGAGGCGCATGCTGATCTTGGCCCCGGCCATCGCGGGAATGATCGTGCTGGCGCCGTCTTTCATGTAACCGCCATAGATGCCGTTGACATCGAGGGTTGGGCGGATCGAGCGGAGGGCCTGCACGCTGTACCCCGCTTCTCCGCCGAAGCCCGGCACGCCCAGCTCCGCGGCGTATTGCTTTTCGTCGAGCGGGAAGCGCTGGCTGAGCCGGCGTTCCTCCTCGCTGATCGGAGCTACATCGTCGTAGAAGCCGTCGATGGTCACGCGGCCGTTCTCGTCGTGTAACGACGCGATCAGCCGGGCGAGCGCGTTGGCGGGGTTGACGACCGGGCCACCGTGCGTGCCGCTGTGGAGGTCTTGCCGCGGGCCGTGGATGCGCACCTCCTTGTAGCACAACCCGCGCGTACCGCAGGTGATCGTGGGTACGCCGTCGGCGATCAGGCCGGTATCGGAGATGAGTACGCCGTCGCAGGCCAGACGCTGCTTGTTCGCCGTCACGAACGGCCCCAGGTGGACCGATCCGAACTCCTCCTCACCCTCGATCAGCAGCTTGAGGTTGATCGGCAGCCGGTCGTGCGCGGCGAGCCAGGCCTGGGCCGCGCGGAGGTATACGAGCACCTGCCCCTTGTCGTCGGCAGCGCCGCGGCACGTCAGCCAGTCCCCGGCTACGACCGGTTCGAACGGGTCGGCGTCCCACAACGTCCGGTCCCCCTCCGGCTGAACGTCCACGTGCCCGTACGCGAGATACGTCGGCCGGCCGGGAGCCCCGGTCCACTCGGCGTACACCAGCGGGTGCCCGCCCGTCTCGCAGACCTCGGCGTCGAGCCCGATCGACTCGCACCGGTCGCGCGTCCATTCGACTGCCCGGCGGACATCGGCCGCGTGGGCCGGCTGGGCCGAGATGCTCGGAATACGGCACAGCTCCCGTAGCCAGTGGAGGTGTTCGTCACGTCGCTCACGCAAGAGCGCAATCGCCTCGTCCACGATCGGTCTCCGTCGTAGTGGTTGCCATTCGTTCGGCGTCGCCGCCGGCGATTGTAGCCCATCTCACGTCGATTGCCTCTTGCCGTCGTGAAACGGCCATTCCACCGCTGCCCGCGCGGGGCGTGCCGGCCGCGCGGCTATGGGGTCTGGCCGGCCGCCGGGACGAGACGCAAGTAGTCGAGGCCGAACATGTAGCGTTTGATCGCCTTGGGGTTGGCGCCGACGACGCGCACGGTGAGCCGGTTCGCTCCCGCCGGGAGGTCGAAGACGCCCAAGTCACGCTCTTTGGATGGCGTAACGCCGTTGTGGTAGAGGTCGATCGGCGGGCCGGCCTCGACGTTGTTGATGGAGAGTTGGTGGATGCCGTAGTCGCCGGCGGTCAGGAACCGGGCGAATACGCGGTAGCGCCCCGCCTCGGGTACCTGGAACTCGAGTACGAGGTGATCGCCGGGCTTGGCATCGGTCCACCACAGGTGCGTGTCGTTGCTCAGTCCGGACCACTCCTGGTGGTGGAGGTTGCCGGTCTTCTCGATCACCGCCATCTCTTCGCCCTCCAGCGCGCCGGCGACACGCGGGGGAACGTAGGGCGGAATGGAGGTGACTGTCAGGTTGGCGGGGGCGATCGGCGGGAACGCATCGGTGGCCCCCGGCCGGGCATACCAGTAGCTCACGACGGAGCAGGTGACGCGCGTGTCCTTGGTCCAGTGCCAGAGTTCCATGTCGAACCGGAAACTACGCTCGAACGGTATCTTGTCGATGATGTCCCAGCGGTTGACGGCGGTATGTCCGTAGTTGCCGGGGCCGTCGCATCTCGGCTGGTTGTGATACGCGGTCGAGAAGGGCACGTTGCAACACCACGCGTAGCCGTAGTAGTCCTCGGTGCCGGTCCCGAAAAAGCTGGGAAAGCTCTCGCCATCGACGTAGATTTTCTCGTCGCCTTCGCCCCACCAGGCCTTGGATGGGTTGGCGATGTGGAATGCCGCTCCGACGAACACGCCCCGCCCGTGGGCGGTGAGGTAGTTCCAGTCACGCATGGGGCGCGTGGGAATGTCCGCTTCGCGGCGCCATTTCGCGTGGAAGTGCATCGATCGGGCGGTCCAGGGCATGTTGCGCCCCGCGACGTACACCTGGAGGCTCACGAGCTGCGCGCCGGCGTTGTGGATGCGCAGGTGAGCGCTTTTCTCGAACGGCATCACCCACGTACTCCACATCATCCCGTCGGGCTCGACCCGCATGGGCAGCGAGTCATACGGATTGATTCCCGGTGCCGCGCCGAAAAAATCCCCCAGGGGAGCCGCGACCGTCTGCGCGCCGTCGAACTCGATCGTCAACACGAGGTGTCGCAACGCCGCCTCGATGTCGGCGGCGTCCACCTGTGCGGCCAGCGCCACGATCGCCCCGGGCCCGGGCCGATCGGTCGCCCATTCGGTCGTGGCCCCCGACGGCAATACACGCCACGCGTCGTCCGTTTGTTCCTCCAAAGCCGCCGCCAGTCGCCGGGCGGGTTCGTCCGCGGCGGTCTCGGGTCGGGCGAGTCGCGCGGCGACATCGCGGACCGGCCGGTCCAGTCGCTTCAGGTCCGCCGGGCGAAACGTGGCCACGTGGGTTCCTGCGGGATAGGTTCGGTAGTCGATCTGATAGTAGAACCGGTCCGCGTCGCTGGTTACTTTGCAGTGCCGGGCGTAGGGGATCGGGAAATAGCTGTTCCAGCCGCGGGACGCGACGTGCGCGATCGGCTCGGGGATGCCGGGGTACTTGCCGCTGAGGACGTCGGTCATGGGGGCTTCGATCACAGGATTGGTGGCGCCGTCGAGATAGATCCGCAGCGTGCCCCGGGGGTTGGCGGACCAGATTCGCACGATCGCGCCGGGACCGTCCGCGTCCATCATCACGTACTCCTTGCGGTCGCCGACTTCCTCGACCCG
>JALSRY010000080.1 GCA_026984555.1 Phycisphaerae bacterium | reverse complement strand
GGGCTGCACGCACTGCATGTAGTCCTGGGCGGAGCGTTGCTGCTGGTGACACTGGTGCTGATCGCCAAGGGGCGGATCCGCCCCGAGCGCATGGGCTTGTTCGAAAACGCCGGGTTGTACTGGCACTTGGTGGACCTGGTGTGGATCTTTCTTTTTCCGCTGTTCTATCTGCTGGGCTGAGAGGGCGACATGATGCAACCTGCCGAGCAACACGCGGTCGTCCCCTACCGTGTCTATGTCGGCGTCTGGGTGGCGCTGCTTCTGCTGACGGGTATCACGGTGGGGGTTTCGCGCCTGCATATTCCGCACGTGGCGGTACTGGCCGCCATGCTGATCGCAGCCACCAAGGGCTCGCTCGTACTGCTGTATTTCATGCACCTGCGTTTCGAAAAGCCGCTGTATGTTCTGATGCTGCTGGCCACACTGGGTACGTATGCCATCTTCATCGCGCTGACATTCGCAGACTATGCCTACAGGTAGGTGAATATGCTTCTGGCACTATCCGACATCACCCGCGAAGTCGATCGTGCGTTCTGGTGGCTGACGGCCATCAGCCTCGTACTGCTGGCCGGCGTCACGCTGGTCATGATCGCGTTCGCCATCCGTTACCGGCGCGAGAAAACCACGACGACCAAACAGATCGAAGGCCATACCTGGCTGGAGATCACGTGGATCGTCATACCGACCATCATCGTCACCTGGATGTTCTTCCTGGGTTACAAGGGATTCGTCCTCATGCGGACCGTTCCCAAGGACGCGATGGTGGTCCAAGTGACGGGGCGGCAGTGGTTGTGGTCGTTCTACTACCCGGAAGAAAAGCTCAACGCGACGAAAATGGTGGTCCCGGTCGGACAGGCGGTGAAGGTCGAGCTGACTGCTCCGCCGGATGACGTGGTCCACAGCTTTTACATCCCCGATTTCCGCGTCAAGGAAGACGCCGTTCCGGGCAAGTGGACGCACTTGTGGTTTCGGGCCGAGCGCGCGGGAGACTACAACATTTTCTGCGCCGAGTTCTGCGGCAAAGACCATTCGAAAATGATTACGCTCCTGCGGGCCGTGTCGCCGGAGGAGTATCGCGAATGGGTGTACGCCCAACGGGCCAAACGGTTCCGCCCGCTGGTCTATGACGCCATCACCGATCCCGACGCAGCCGGCTTTGCTGAGCTCGGCATCGACGGCGGCCGGCTGTACCGCACGTTCTGCGTATCGTGTCACGGCGCGGCCGGCGACGGCTCGGGCTTGCCGGGCGTCGCCCGCAATTTCACCAAACCCGACGGCTGGAAGCGCAGCCCGAAGGTGACCGACATCTACCGCACGCTGACCGAGGGCATCCCCGGCACCCAGATGCGAGCGTATCCCAACCTCACGCCGTGGGAGCGCGTCGCCGTCGCCCATTACGTCCGCAGCCTCATCAAGTGGGGCGCTCCGAGCGATACGGCGGACGATTACGCCGCGCTCGTCAAACAATACGAATTGGACAAGGTCAAGCCCCCGAAGCAGACGATCCCGATCGAGCGGGCCATGAAACTCCTCAGCCGGGCGTCGTCGCGCTCGCCGAAAACGTCCGCGGCCGTTCGCCCGACGAGCGGCACGCTGGCCCTGACCGCTGAACCATCCGTCGATCCGGCGGAGGCCGAGCCGCAACCCTAAGTGAGCAGGATCATGGCCGTTGTTTCCACCGCCGCAGTCGTTCGCCCCAACTGGATCAGGCTCATCGCCGCGCTGACGCGGGCCCGCGTGACGGTCGCCGTCACGCTCACCACGGCGACGGGCTGGTTCCTGGCTTCGGGAGGTCTGGGCGTCGATTTCGCGCTGGCGGTGATCGGCGTCTACCTGCTGGCGTCGGGATCGTCCGCGCTCAACCAGTGCCAGGAACGTCCGATCGATGCCCGGATGCTGCGGACGCGTCACCGGCCGCTTCCGTCGGGGTGGATCGACCTGCCGACGGCGTTGTTCATCGCGGGGCTGTTCATCTTGCTGGGGTTGGCGTTGCTGGCGTCCGTACGCCACCAGGCCATGACGCTCGTGACCTTGGGGCTCGCGGCGTTGGTGTGGTACAACGGGGTGTACACGTACCTCAAACGTGTCACGCCGTTCGCCGTCGTTCCTGGAGCGTTGATCGGTTCGATCCCGCCCCTGATCGGCTATGTCGCCGCGGGCGGCGACCTCGGCGATCCGCGTATCGCGCTGGCGGCGTGCTTTTTCTTCGTGTGGCAGATCCCGCATTTCTGGCTCCTGCTGCTGCTCTGTGGCGAGCAGTACAGCGCCGCGGGCTTGCCGAGCCTGACGCGCGTGTTCACCCCGCCGCAGCTCCGCCGAATCACGTTCGTGTGGATCGCCGCCACCGCGGTCGCCGGGCTGACGCTTCCGGCGGCGGATTTTCTCCGGCTGGGACTGCCGGCGGACATCGTGGTGTTCGCGGCATCGCTCTGGCTGGTCAACCACGCATGGCTGGCGTTGCAACCCGCCCCGGCAAGCGAATCACCGCGTCGCTATCGCAAGGCGTTTGCCCGGATCAACATCTACGCCGTCATCATCATGATCTGTCTGTCCATCGGCGGCATCCTGCACCCCGCGGGCTGAAGGTTGCTACCGCGACGGCGGGACGAAGGGTGCCACTCAGTCGGCGTGCGGATCAGGATGGCCCGTCTCGCCGCGTAGCAGCGAAACCGCATGAGGAATCACGTCGGCGATGGCCGCGAGGTTTTCGGTGGCGCCATCGGCGCTGCCGGGCAGGTTGACGACGAGCGTGACGCCCCGGATACCACAGAGCCCGCGTTGCAGCAGAGCGTGAGGCGTAGACCGGGCGGACACGCGGCGCATGGCCTCCGCCAGGCCGGGGATTTCGCGGTCGATCGCGTCGCGGGTGGCCTCGGGCGTGACATCGCGAGGACCGCAGCCGGTCCCCCCCACGGTGCAGACCAGGTCGTACCCCCGATCGGCGAGATCGACGAGGGTCCGGGTGATGACCTCGCGTTCGTCCGGCACCAGCTCGTGGGCGGCGATGCGTGCGTCGAGCCGTTGGGTCAGCAGCTCGGCGACGGCCGGGCCGGCGGTATCTTCCGCCTGGTTGCGAGAGCAGCGATCGGAAACGGTGACGACGGCGGCCTGCACGACCCGCCTTGGCACCTCGCGTGTGACCTGGATCGGCATTCCGGGGCGGATCTCGCCACCTTCCACGACGCGACAAAACAGGCCCGCCCGTGGCATGATGCAATCACCGGCCTTGTAGAAGATTGCGCAGCGATGGTGGCACACCTTGCCGATTTGCGTGATTTCGAGTTGGGCGCTTCCGGCGGTCAGTTGCGTACCGATGCCCAACGCCGAGAGGTCGAGACCGCTCGTGACCAGGTTCTCGCCGAAGTCGCCGGGTTCGAGGTTCAGCCCGCGAGCACGCATGGTCTCGATGTCGGCCTCGTCGAGCAGGCTGACCTGGCGATGCCAGTCGCCGGCGTGGGCATCGCCTTCGAATCCGTGATCCTGGCGCAGCACCGCCTTGTCGACCGACCGCTTGGTGGTGCCCTTCCGGGCGGAGAGACAGACGTGCTGAATCTTGCCGGGTTTTTTCATGTCGCCTTCCCTTCCACATCCGATGCCTGGTAATGCCCCGAAGCCCCGCCCGATTTTTCCAGCAAGCGCACACCGCCGATGACCATGTCGTGCGAAATCGCCTTGAGCATGTCGTAGAGCGTCAGTCCCGCGACGGCCGCCGCGGTCAGCGCTTCCATCTCCACGCCCGTGGCAGCCCGCGTGGCCGCCGTGGCGACGATGCGAATCCGCTCTTCGTCCGGCTCGAACGCCACGTCCACATGATCGAGCGCAAGGTTATGACACAACGGGATCAGCTCGCCGGTGCGCTTGGCGGCCATGATGCCCGCCAGCCGGGCCGTTTCGTACACGTTTCCCTTGGGAGTGCGTCCGCTTCGTATCACCTCCATCACCGCCGCCCCCACGTGCACGCAAGCTTCGGCCGTCGCGCGGCGAGAGGTGGCCTTCTTGTGCCCCACGTCCACCATGCGCACGCGACCGGCGGCATCGAGATGACTCAGTTCGTCGGGCATCGGCAGCTCCTCTCCAGCAGTGCTCGATCGACCAGTGGCAAGCATTCCAGCACGTCCCCGGGGGCGTGGCGTGCTCCCGCGGCGAGGACAACCAAGGCATCCGCGTGCGCCGCCGCCACGATATCGTGCGAGCCCTGCCAGGCGAGCAGCTCGGCACGCGGCGGATCGCCCGCCCGCAGTCGCGCGGGAGCGAAGACCGTTCGTTTGCCACGGTTCGCCGCCGACTTCGCCAACACGACGCGGATATAGGCTGGCCTGATCGCCTCCGGGGCGCCGGCCAGTCGCTCGGCCACGGGCTTGGCGAACAGGTGCCAGCCCACGAGCGCCGACACGGGGTTGCCCGGCAACCCGATCACCCAGCACCCCGACAGCCGCGCCACCAGGATGGGTTTGCCCGGCTTGACAGCGACCTTGTGGAACAGGTGCTCGGCCCCCAGCTCTTGCAGCGCGCGGGGCACGAGGTCGTAATCTCCCACCGAAACGCCGCCGCTGGTGACGAGCAAATCGGCCTCTCCGGACGCGCGCCCGAGCGTATGAACGAGGCGTTGGAGGTCATCGCCCACGCGTTCGGCGGCCACAACCGACAGGCGAGAGCTTGCCGCCAAGGCCGCGAGCATCGGGCCGTTGCTGTCGCGGATTCGTCCGGGGCGCAGCGACTCCCCCGGTGCCAGCAGCTCGGTCCCGGTGGTCACGAGCGCGACCCTCGGCCGGGGATATACCCGCACCGACGGCGGCCCCACCGCCACCAGCATACCC
>JALSRY010000079.1 GCA_026984555.1 Phycisphaerae bacterium | reverse complement strand
TTTCCCAGGTCTCCCCGCGATCGGTCGAGCGGAAGAACCCGCTCTTGCCGTCTGTTGCTTCGACGATCGCGTAGAGCACGTCCGGGTTGGCCGGGGAGATATCGAGACCGATGCGCCCCTTGTCCACGCCGGGCAGGCCGGCGGTGATCTTGCGCCAGGTCTTGCCGCCGTCGGTGGACTTGTAGAACGCCGACTCCGGCCCGCCGTTGATGAGCGTCCAGACACGCCGTCGCCGCTGGTAGCTCGTGGCGTACACGATGTCCGGATCGCGCGGGTCGAGGTGCACTTCGTTGACGCCCGTGTTTTCGCTGATTTTGAGCACGCACTGCCAGGTCTTGCCGCCGTCGGCCGTCTTGTAAAGCCCTCGATCACCGCCGGCACGCCAAAGCGGTCCCTGGGCGGCGACATACACGACGTCCGAATCGCGCGGGTCGATCGCGATCATGCCGATGTGTTCGGATTCCTTGAGCCCGAGGTTCTTCCAATGTTTGCCGCCGTCCACGGTCTTGTACACCCCGTCGCCGAAGGAAACGCTGCGCTGGCTGTTGTTTTCGCCGGTGCCGACCCAGACGACCTTCGGGTTGTGCGGATCGATCGTGACACACCCGATGGAGTAGGAACCCTGACCATCGAACACGGGCTTGAACGTGATGCCGCCGTTGGTCGTCTTCCACACACCGCCGGAGCACGCGGCGACGTAATAGCGCGCCGGATCGGTGGGATCGACGGCGAAATCTCCGACACGTCCGGCCATCAGCGCCGGCCCGAGCAGCCGAAACTTGAGGCCGCCGAACGTATCCGAGGACATCCGCGGCTTGGGTTTTGCCGGTTGGGAAGCAGCCGGGGCGGACGAGGTGGTGGACGTGGCGGCAGGGCGGGTCGCGGTCGCGGAGGCGGTCCGAGGGGGGGCCGCGACCTGGCCGCGGGCCGCATGCGCCGACCATGTGACGATCAGGGCCAACGTCGATGCACGTAGGAAGGGAAAGCAGAAGGTCATGGTTGTTCTCGTTATCGGGGCATACGGGCTCGCGACGGGGAGCAATATAGCACGAGAGCGGGGGCGGCGTCATGTCGGTACCGCGGCTCGGGTTGCGGATCCTGCCGGCCGGGGCGGTTCTGCGGACGTGAATACACCGGGCCGGGGATTGCCCAGGGGGCGTACCATCGGATCGCGTCGATCGGCTCGAACGCCGAACGTCGCGCGCGCGTGTCGGCGTCCGAAACTTCCGATAACGCCCGAGCGGGGTATAACGCAGAATCTGTTGACATTCCCGCAGGCGAGCCCTACGGTCGAGGATGTGGGAGCATTCCCGGGAAAGCTGCGAGCACAAACCTCAAGGAACCATGCCGTGAAACTCAGAATCTGGTTGATGGTTGGCCTGGGGGCGCTGATCAGTGCGCCCGTGCTGGGCCAGACACGCGCTGGCGACACGCCCTTGCATATCGCCGTCCGATCGGGGCAAGTTGCATCGGTCAAGCACCTGCTCGAACGGGGGGCGGATGCGAACGCGAAGAATCAACTCGGACAAACGCCGCTGATCGTCGTGGCTGCTGACGGATCGCGCACACCGGCGGCCCGCCAGGCCCGCCGGACCATTGCCCGGTTGCTGCTCGGGGCGGGTGCGGATGTCAACGCGGCCGATCGGGAAGGCGCGACGGCGTTGCACGTGGCGTTGGCTCGCGAGCGTGGCGAGCTCTTGGGGGTGTTGCTCGATGCGGGCGCGAATGTCCAGGCCGCGGATGCGCGGGGGCGCACCCCACTGCACTACGCTGCCCAGGCGGGCGATGCGAAGGCGATTGACCTGCTCGTGGGCAGAGGGGCGAGAATCGACGCGAAGGACGCCGCCGGCGACACACCGTTGCACGCGGCGGCCATGCGGGCGCGGCCGGCTGCCGTCGCAGCGCTGCTGCGGCACAAGGCCAACGTGAATGCGGCGAACCGGGCGGGCGCCACGCCGTTGCATGTGTTGGCACAAGCCCCGCTGCGTGGGCCGCGTGCGGAGCGGGTGTTGGTCGAGACGGCACGCCTGCTGCTGGCCGCGGGCGCCGCCCCCGACATCTGCGCCAAGGATGGTTCGACGCCGCTGGACCGGGCACGCCAGGCGGAACACCCCACGCTCGCTGCGCTGCTCGCGCGGGAAGGGGGTGCGCAATGAGGCACGCTCTGCACGGATTCTGCGGCGTTGTCGCGGGCCTGTTGTTTTCCGCCTCGGCAGTGGCCCAGTCGTACCACACCTACAGCCAGATCGGCCCGTATCTCCAGGGTATCGCGAACGATCACCCTGCGATTGCGCGGTTTCACGACTTGGGATTGTCGGAGGAGGGGCGCCATCTCTGGGCGATTCAGATTTCCGACAACCCGGACGTTGAGGAGGATGAACCGGAGTTCCGCTACATCTCGACGATGCACGGCGACGAGTGGGTCGGTACGGAGATGTGCCTGGACCTGGCCGACTACCTCACGGACAACTACGGCAGCGATCCGACGGTGACCGACACCGTGGACCGGATCGACATCTGGATTCTGCCGCTGATGAACCCCGACGGTTTCGTGCGAACACAGCGGGAAAACGCCAACTACGTCGATCTCAACCGCAACTTCCCCGATCCATATACCAGCCCCGACAACACGCCGGCGGGCCGGGCGGCGGAAACCGCCGTCATCATGAACTGGACCTTCGCGTCTTCGTTCACCGCCTCGGCGAACTTCCACACCGGGGCCCTGGTCGTAAACTACCCCTTCGACAACAATCCGTCCGGCTCCAGCGTGTACACCGCCAGCCCCGACGACGACCTGTTCATCTACATCAGCGAACAATACTCGCAGCACAACAGCCCGATGTGGAACAGTTCGTATTTCTACCACGGCATCACCAACGGGGCGGCGTGGTACGCCATCAGCGGTGGGATGCAGGACTGGAATTATCGCTACATGGGCAGCAACGAGGTCACGATCGAGCTGAGCGACACCAAGATTCCGTCCGCGTCGCAACTGCCGACGCTCTGGAACCAGAACCGCGACTCGATGATCGCCTACATGCGAACGTGCCTCATCGGTGTTCGCGGGCTCGTGACCGACAGCGTCACCGGCCAGCCGCTGGCCGCAACGGTCACCGTCGTCGGCCGGGATCACGCGGTCTATACCGATCCCGATGTCGGCGACTATCACCGCATGCTACTGCCGGGCACCTACGATCTGCGCTTCGAGGCCGACGGCTATGACCCGGTCACCATCACGGGCGTCGTCGTCAACAGTGGCGATGCCACGCGGCTCGACGTGGCCCTCGATCCCCCCCCGCAGATCACCTACCCCAACGGCGGAGAGACGTTGACCGCCGGCGTGCCGGTGGATGTGACGTGGGACGGCAGCGCCACCGCCGCGTTCCAGGTGCAGTACACCGCCAACTACGGCGACACGGATACGGTTGTCGATGACTTCGAGCGTTCGAGCCTGGGCAGCGACTACACCACCGGTGGAAACCGCACCTGGTTCGTTACCACCGGAACCTACCACAGCGGCAGCCGTAGCGCCCGCGCCGGTGATATCAGCGATGACCAGGTGTCCTGGATGACGCGCACGGTCGGCGGGGGGGATGTTTCGTTCTGGTATCGCGTGAGCAGCGAGAGCGGCTACGACTTCTTCAACTTCTATATCGACGGCAGCCAGGAGGTTCACGTTTCCGGGCTGGGAAACTGGACGCATTACCAAACCACCCTCCCAGCCGGGACGCACGAGCTGAAATGGGAGTATACGAAGGACTACAGCGTCTCCGGCGGTAGCGATACGGTCTGGATCGACGAGTTGACCGTCGTAGCGGACAACACGCAGTGGACCGACATCGTCGCCGAGACCGCCCCCGGCGCCAACGCGGCAAGCTGGACCCCGCCCGCGCCCGGCGACGCCTACAAGGTGCGCGTCCGGGCCGTTGTCGGCGACGGGTTCGGCGAGTGGGACGAAAGCGACGGCGTGTTCAGCGTCCAGGAAGGTTCCTCGCTGCCGGGTGATATCGACGGCGACTGCGACGTGGACTTGTCGGATTTGTCGATCCTGCTGGCGGCTTATGGTACCTGCGACGGCGATTCAGGGTTCGACGCCGCTGCGGACCTCGATGGCGACGCGTGTGTCGCGCTGGGCGATCTGAGCATCTTGCTGGCCCACTACGGCGAAACCTGCCCGTAGGGTCGGTATACCACTCACTACCTGGCTGTGGTGTGGGCCTGGTCCACCACCACTTGGCTGTGCGGGGGGCGCCGCCCCCCGCCGCCTGCGCCATCGAGGCTCGGGTGCTGCGGCCGGTCGGTTCGAAAGCTGCAAGCGTCTTGGGCGAAACCACGGTCCACAAGGGGGGAGGTATGGTTGCATGTCGCGTTGTTGCCGTTCGCCGGTTTCGCCGGCCGGTGTTCCGCTTGTTCCTCTTGGGGGGAGCGGCTAACGTATGGCCTTGGTATTCGTGCGGTCTGAACTGACAGAGGGAGCATCCCCGAATGAAACTGGTCGATGAGTTCTTGCGGAAAATCGAGCGTCGCGAGGCGCTGGTAGGGATCGTCGGGCTCGGCTATGTCGGGCTGCCGCTGGCGCGTGAGTTTTGTGCGGCGGGGTTTCGCGTCATCGGTTTCGATGTGGATCCGTCGAAGGTGTCGGCGCTCAAGGCCGGCAGGACCTATATCCGCCACCTGCC
Source organism: Phycisphaerae bacterium (assembly GCA_026984555.1). GTDB lineage: Bacteria > Planctomycetota > Phycisphaerae > UBA1845 > Fen-1342 > JALSRY01. The sequence continues at coordinate 144 of JALSRY010000079.1, read as the reverse complement.
GGCGGAGCATTTCCGCAAGCTCATTCGCCAGAAGAAATTCACGCCGACGACCGACATGAAGATGTTGCGCAAGCCCGATGCGATTCTGATTTGCGTTCCCACGCCGCTGGATCGCATGCGCGAGCCGGACATGTCCTATGTAGT
>JALSRY010000078.1 GCA_026984555.1 Phycisphaerae bacterium | reverse complement strand
ATTCGAGGATGGCCCGATCGCGCAGGCCCAGCGGATGGTCCGGGTCCGGGCTGGTAATCAGCTCGACCGTCCGGTCGAGGTTCAGTGTCTGGGGGAGGCGTTTCCAGCGTTTGGGGTTTTCCAGCAGAGGCGTGAGGTCGTGCTCGACCTGGCGTGTTTCCAGCAACCAGCGCAGCCACATGCGGATCGCCGCCACGTGTCGCGCGATGGTCGATTCGGTGTAGCCGGCGTCGGTAAGCTCGATCAGGTGCCCCTGGAACTCGACGGGGCCGATGGCGGCCCAGTCGTCGATGCCGCGGCGGCGGAGAAAATCGCCGAACTGGAGCAAGTCGCGTCGATACGCCGCCATCGTGTTCGGCGACAGGCCGCGTTCGACGTTCTGATGGACGCGGAAGGCCTCAAGCGAAGCGGTAAACCGGGGGGTGCACTCGAAGTGCCCGCCCCGCCGGGGCGGTGTGGCGTGAGGATCAGACGCGGGGGGTCGTTCGGGGGGGCGCGGTTGCCGACGCGCGTGACACGGGGTGTCTTCCGGACTGTTCATGATCGTGCCTCCCTGCACCGCCTAGCGCGAAGCATCCGCGGGTAGTGTGCCCCCCGGAGGGCGCAAACGCAAGCGAGGGCGACCGGCGCCGCCGTTCGTGGTCTGGGAACCCGGCCGGGTCAATCGTCGTTGCGGGCGTCGAAGTAGCCGACGCGCTGCGACGCGATGACCTGGGGGAACCGATCGGTCGGTTGGGTTCGGACAGGCGTTTCCGGGATGCCGTCGTGGCCGGGCACGGCGCCGGCGTACATGTCGAGCAGCATGGGTACGAGCGGCAGCGCCCGGATGGCGGGATTCTGGAGGTTCGCCGGGTCCGAAACGGGGTAATACGTGCCGGCGACGGCGTCGAAAAAGGCGTAGTCGAGCCGCGGGAGCAGATTGGTGCGGTCGATGGTGATCTGCGAGCGCATGCTCTTCTGGGGGTTCTCGCGGTCGATCACACTGGTGTAGATCGTAAACGTGTTGCTCCGCGTCGTGAGGTACTGCGTATCGAGCAACGCGAGCAGGCTGACGGCCTTGACGTAGTCGCCGACGGCGAGCGTGGTGACATTCATGTTGCCCAAAGGGGGCAAGAGATCGGGCGGGGTCGAGTCGAAGCCTTTGACGTTGAGCAACTCGCCCACCGTGACGAAGCCGAACTCGGTGGGGCGTTTGGCCTGGGCCGTGGCAGGAGTGCCGCGGATGTCGCTCGTGGCGGCGCCGTACACGCCGGGGTTTCGGTAGGGTGCCGAAAACGGCACCAGCCCGCCGGTCGAGCTGAGCACGGCTCCGTTGGCGGCGTTGCGCAACTGGCTGTAGGCGAAGACGCGGCTCGGCTGGGCTGGCAGAAAATCGACGTACTGCACACCGTCGCGGTAGGCGGCGGCGGATTGGGCCAGCCACGGGCCGAGGCGCCAGCGACCGCCGCTGTCGTCCGGGGCGACCCAAGGAAGCGCCTGCCCCGTGTGGTCATAGGTGGGGTTGTCGATCAGCAAGCGGTAGTGCGGCGTTCCGGTGATGGGGTTCACGCCCATCGCTCCGGCGGCGTAGCTGTCCACGAGCATGTTGGCGCCGGGATCCCAGAAAGACGGATAGGGATCGGAGAGGGTCAAGTTTCCGCCGGGATTCACGCGGAGCGGCAACTCCCCGGCCCGATCGGGGTCGGGGCCGAGCATCGGCAAGTTGGCGAGCAGGTACCACGGGGCGGCGTTGATGTTGATCCGTCCGGGGATGCGGATCGGATCGATATCGGGGGCGCCATCCCCGTTGCGATCCGCGACGGGATTGATGGTCGTGAAGTAATCGAATACGAGCAATCCCCACGGGATCTTGCCGACGCCGGTGGTGGCGTGGAAATAGGAGCCGGCGGGAGCCGACTGTTTGTTGTCGAAGACGGGCATGTGGCCGAAGTCCGCCGGGTAGGTGGAGACGCTGTAGCTCTTGCCGCTCCACTGGCGTCGCAACACCCAGGGCAGGGGTTTCCAGCTATTCTTGACGTTCTGGGTTACGCCGGGCTTCCACACGTGCGAAAAGCGTGGCACGAACAGGAGAAACCCGACCGTCGGAAACGAGCGGGGTCGCAGATCGTATGGATTGCCGAACATCGGCAGGGTACGCAGGGCCTCGAAGATCTCGCCGTTCGGGCCGAACGTGCCGACCGGGCCGGCGTTCATGGTGATCAAGGGCGTGGTCGGGGCGAACTGGGTGCCCAACGCGGCGTCGGGATCCACGAGCATACCGGGACCGCTGTTGCCGAGCCATTTCGGGCTGTCGAGCGATTGCGTGATCGGGGCGCCGTTTCCGCTGGTGGACTGGGCCACCGCGGTGGCGACATTCCAACGAGCGTAGGTATCGGCCACGGCGTCGCCATCGGTGTCCTCGCCGTTGGGTGCCGGGTTGGGATCGATCGATCCGTTGTGGTCCAGGTCGGCCAGGCCGAAAACGCGGGCCGGCGAGGTGTCGCGGTGGACCGCGCGCCAGGTTGAGCCGGTACGCGGAACGGGGATGCGAACGTCGAAGCGATCCACCGGAACCCAATGGCCGTTTGCCGCCTGGCGCCAGAGCCAGAGCGTGACCTGGGTGCCTTGCGTACCGCCGTTGGACTGCGGCTCGATGTCGAGTTTGAGCAGCGGCCAGGCCGAGTTCTGGTTCTGAAAGTAGTCGTTGGGGTTCTGGCCGGTATTCTGGACGATGAACGTCTTGAAGGATCGGCCGGCGATATAGTCATTCGGGAACGCGAAGTTCAACCGTTTCCACCCGCCGCCGGCGGCGTTGGGGTCGTTGTTCGGGTTGACATCGTTGGTCGAGATCGCGAACTGTGCCAGTGGCAGCGCGTAGGCATCTTGCAGCGTGCCGGTACCGGGATCGACGAAGTACGGATCGTTGGGGTTGTACAGTTCGATCGCGACTTCCGTGTTGTCGCGGGCATGATCGTCGTTCGGGTCGTTGGGATCGTCCGGCGTCGCGTAGGCAATCGCTTCGGAGAAAAAGGGTTGCGGGGTGTAGCCGACGTACTCGACGCCGCCATCGTCATAGTACACGACATCGATGGAGCCTTCCTGGCGGGCACCGTTGGCCGGGTCGCGCGGAGCGGCGAACGCGACCGTGTTGACCGCGAGCATCAGCGCCTGCTGGCGGCGGCTGACGGCTTCCTTGTTCGACGAGGACGAGGAAAAGACGCTGTCCCAATCGTCGGTCGTGGTCGTCAGGTTGGCGGAATGCCCGGCGAGCATATCGAAGTACAAGCGGGCCAGATGCTCGATGATCGGGCGACCGCGTTCGTGGCTGTACTCGTAATCGAGGCCGCCGCCGGTGGCGAGAAAGGCCTTACCCACTTCGCCCAGGTAGAACTTCAACTCGCCCTCGTAGGTGGAGCCACGTTGGCCGGTCGTGTCCAGATCGAGCGGCGAAGTGGTGCTCGGTTCCGGGTCGCCGGGAGTCTGTTTGCGGGCGAGGTCGTCGCTGTTGTTGATCGCCGTCAACAAGTGGCGTCGATCGTAGCGGTGCTTGAGTTGCGAGAGCGCCGTTCCCGTGAGCGTATCGTAGGCCGTCGCGTCCAGGGATGCCGCCTGCGCCCAGCCGAGGCGTTCGTCATCATTCGAGCCGCCCTGGGTGCCGATGTTGATCCGCTGCCAGTTGCGTGGCGTGCCGAACAGCTCCAGGCCGCTGCGAAACGAGGGGATGAACGTCTTCGGGAACCCGGTCGAGCCCATCAGCTCGCCTTGCAGCTCCGCGAGGATCGGCGCCGAACGGCGTACCGCCCGGTGGTTTTCCAGCTCGGCCCGAGGCGGCAAGAGAAAACGCCGGCGAAGCTGTGTCTCGATGGCCGAGACGGACGTGCGGATATCGGCAAAAAGCCGGTTCTGCTGCACCGAACCATCGGGATAGAGCGCCGGCAGAGCCCGGTCGTACCGGTTGCGAACGGCGTCGAAGAAACTCACGACGAAATCGCGGTTGAAGGGCATGACCGGCGTGCCGTTGGTCATGTAGAGCGCGGGGGCATCGAGCGCGAGCATCCCGCCGTGGGAAACCACGCGCACCGCCGCCAGGTAGCGGGCGTTATCGCGAAACTGGCGCCACTTTTCGTAGCCGTACAACGGTGCGACGTTGGGCGCGGGGATGCCGGAGATATCGAAGGGGTTGTTCTTGTCGTAAGGTGGTACATTCACGGACACGCCGGCGATCTGGTTGGCGATTTCGGTGGCGGGCCCGGACAGCACGAAGCTGGCGTCGGGCACCCCGTCGCCGTCGGCGTCGAGAATCGGGTTGCGGGCGTAGCGCACGATATCGTCGGGCATGAACCGCGTATCGTTGTCGCGGTCGTTTTCCGGCATCAGGCGAAGGAGAGGCCGGGCGACGGGCGTCTCCACGGTCGGATCGAGCGAGCTGACCGCCGGCCAGACGAGACGTTCGACCAAACCCCAGGTGCCGGAAGCCAACTGGGGCGACGGAATCACCCCGCCCTTCCATACCGGCTCGAGCGACGCCAAGTAGTTCGACTTGCGATAGCCGGGGATGTCTTCGGCGGCGTATGAGCGGGAATCGCCGGTGAGCACGGAGCCGTCGTCGCTCGTGATCTGGTCGGCGACAAGCAATTCGAGCTGGTTGTCGAGGGCGTCGAGGATCTGGTCGGTCACCTCGGCCTCGCTGACGGTGGCGATCGTTTGGCGATCCACCCGGGCGATGCTGATAAAGCCGGTGACGAGGACGAACAACAGCGCCAACAGGCTGACCACCAGAATCAGGACGGTTGCTCGACGATTATTTTTTACACGTTTGCTCATCGCTCCCTCACGGGGCTTTGCG
>JALSRY010000077.1 GCA_026984555.1 Phycisphaerae bacterium | reverse complement strand
ACGCTTGACCCTGGTGTCGTGACGATCGCGGAAGCTCTCCGGCCCGCGGGCTATGCCTGCGCCAGCATCGGCAAGTGGCATCTTGGAGACGATCCGGAGGCCGGTCCGCTGGCGCAGGGATTCGATGTGAATGTCGGCGGAAACCACGTAGGACACCCGCGCTCTTATTTCTGCCCGTATCAGAACCCGGACTTGAGCGACGGCCCTCGCGGCGAATACCTGACCGATCGACTTACCGACGAGGCGCTACGCTTCATTCACGAGAACAGTCGGCGACCGTTTTTCCTCTACTTGTCGCACTATGCGGTTCACACGCCGCTCCAGGCCCCCAAGAATCTGGTCGCCAAGTACGACGCGAAACATCTGCCCGAGGTCTACGATCCCCGCTATGCGGCGATGATCGAGAGCGTGGACCAGGGGGTTGGGCGGGTGATGGAGACGTTGCGCGAGCTCGGCCTCGACGAACGCACGATCGTGATTTTCTATTCCGACAACGGGGCGCGGTCGATCTGTACGAGCCTGGCGCCGCTGCGCGGCTCGAAAGGCATGCTGTATGAAGGTGGTATCCGCGTGCCGCTGGTCGTGCGCTGGCCGGGACACATCGAGCCCGAAACGTGCGACGAGCCGGTGATCGGCACCGATCTCTACCCGACCATACTGGCCGCCGCCCATGCACCCGTGCCGGCGGGAACCGTGCTCGACGGCGAGAATCTTCTGCCTCTCTTGACCCGACACCAACCGCTGCCCGACCGAGCCCTGTACTGGCACTTCCCCGCGTATCTCGAAGCCGGCGGGGACGTGGATGGCATCTGGCGCACCACGCCCGCGGGCGCAATCCGCTACGGCGATTGGAAACTCATCGAGTTCTTCGAGGATAACCGGCTCGAGCTGTACAACCTTCGCGATGACATCGGCGAAAAGAAAAACCTGGCGACGGCCGAGCCGGAGAAAACCCGCCAACTGCTCGAGATGATGCGCGCCTGGCGAAGCCGCGTGCACGCTCCCGTCCCGACCGAACGCAATCCCGCGTACCGGCCCACGCCCCCCCGCCGAAGGAAACGCCGGAAACGCCACCCCCGTCGCCGACACGGCCTGCGCAGGCCCGCCATGCGAGGGCCGACGCGTCCGAAACCGCGGAAAGATCACTGATTTCGGTACGGCGAGTTCGCGCTGAACGGGTCGGCGCCTCCTCCCTGCGCGGCTGACGAGCGGGAAACGCGGCCGCGGAGACGCCAACAGTTGCTGCAAAAAATGTTTGGCATCCGGTCCGAATTTCCCTAGGATGAACAGGTGGCGGCCAGGCAGCCGGCCCCCCGGGCGCGGGCGGCGGCGGGGCGTCGCGGGAGTCCACGCGTTGACCTCGCCGGTGGTCCGGCGCGACACGTTGGAGGATCGATGTCCATGCAAACGAAACGTCCCCATCCCACCCGTTTGCGGACAGGTTTTACGCTCATCGAGCTGCTGGTCGTCGTAGCCATCATCGCGCTACTCATTTCGATTCTGCTGCCGTCGCTCAGTGCCGCACGCGAGAAGGCCCGGTTCGTCAAGTGCGCGGCGAACCTGCACTCGCTGATCACCACGACGCGCATCTACGCCGACGAGAACAAGGACATGATTCCCTTCCCGAATTGGATCCTCTGGAGCCACGGGCGGGAACTGGGAGTACCGGGGTGGCTCTACGGCGGCAAGGCCCGGCGTTTCCTGCGCAAACTCGAACGACGACGCGCCGGCCAGAAAGTCGGCCTGATCTGGCCCTACATCAAGGACGAAGCGGTCTATCGCTGTCCCAGCCACGTCGTCGATTTCGACTGGCGCGCCGGTGGACGCAGCGCCGACAACTTCTCCTGGACGCTGACGAGCTACCTGATGAACGGCGCGATGGCGGATTTCCCCCCCAGCACCGACTATCCTCACTCCACCCACAAAATCGAAAAGTACCGCCCCGACGCGGTCGTCTTCTGGGAGCCCCCCTGGCTCGAACGCGGTTACGATGAGACCATCGGCTGGAACGACGGGTCGAGCTACCCCTCCGAGCGGTTCACCACGCGTCACGGCGGCGTCGCCACCGTCGCGCACATCGACGGCCACACCAGCGTCTACGACGACGGCAAATGGAAAAAGCAGCTCGAATTCGCCCCCAGCCCGCTCTGGTGCGCCGCAGGTACGGAAAACGGCGGCCCCCCGCATTAGCGCATCGTGGTCGGACCGCTGACCCGCTTGTTCGAAACGCCCGCCGATCTCGACGAATCCAAACGGTGCCGGCCTCACGCCGACATCTGCTGCACCACCGCTACACCGGCGGACATGCCCAAGCGGTCCGCGCCCGCCGCGATCATGGCCAACGCGGTGTCCAGGTCGCGGATGCCGCCGGCGGCCTTTACTTTCAGCGGCGTCGCGTGTTGGTGCAGCAGCGCTACGGTCTCCACGGTGGCGCCGCCCGCCGGGTGAAACCCGGTCGAGGTCTTCACGTAGTCCGCTTGTCCTTCCGCGACACACCGGCAACCCAGCACGATCTGGTCATCGGTCAGCGCCGCGGTTTCCAGGATCACCTTCACCAGCGCGTCTTCGTTGGTGGAGACGCACGCCGACACCACCGCTTCGATATCCGTTACGACCGTGCGCTTGTCTCCGGCGATCAGCGCGCCCAGGTTGACGACCATATCGACCTCGCGGGCTCCCTGGCTCACGGCGCGGCGGGCTTCGTCGGCCTTGGTTGCGGGCAGTGAAGCTCCCAGCGGAAACCCGACCACACTGGCCACCACGGTCGAGCTGCCTCCCAGCCGCCGCGCGCAACGTTCGACCCACACCGGGTTGACGCACGCCGCCGCGAAACCGTATTCGATACACTCGTCGCACAAGCGGTCGATTTGCGTGGCGGTGGCCTCGGGACGCAGCAGTGTGTGGTCGATCATGCGGGCCAGCTCGGCGCGGTTGCGGGGCTTTGTGGTCATGGTATCTGCCTCGTCGGGAACAAGCGGGAAACCGGCCGCCGTCAGGTTTCGTGCCGGCTGAACCACACGCCGAAGACGGTGGCCAGGAAAATGCGAAAGTCGAGCCAGAGGCTCCAGTGGCGGACGTAGTGGATGTCGTGCTGGATGCGTTTCTTGAGCGAGGTATCGCCGCGATAGCCGCGAATCTGGGCGATGCCGGTCATGCCGGCCTTGATCTTGTGTCTGAGCATGTACTGCGGAATCTCCCGCTTGAACTGCTCGATGAACTCGGGACGCTCGGGCCGCGGCCCGACCAGCGACATCTCCCCCTTGAGCACGTTGAACAGGTTGGGCAACTCATCGAGGCTCGTGCGTCGCAAAAAACGTCCGATCGGCGTGCGGCGGGGGTCGTTCCGCTGTGACCACACGGGCCCGCCGGCTTCGGCATCGACCCGCATCGTGCGAAACTTGTACATGTCGAACTGCCGGCCGTCGAGGCCGACCCGGCGCTGCTTGTACAGGACCGGCCCGGGGCTCGTCAGCTTCACGACCAACGCGATCACCAGCATCGGCACCGCCCCAATCACCAGGCAGATCAGGCCGACAACCAGGTCGAACGCCCGTTTGCTCAGCGCGTTCCAGCCGTACAGCGGTGTCTGCCGCAGCGAAAGAATCGGAATTCCGTCGAGCCGGCTGACGTTCGGCCGCATGGCATAGAGCAGGTTCAACTCCGGTACGATCCGCACGTCCGCCATCGAGGTCTGGAGCGACGCGAGCAGTTCGTCGGTGCGCTGGCTCAGCGTGGCGGGCAGGGCGATGAAGATGCTGTCCACCGGGTGTTGCTCGACGATCCGCCCCAACGCACGCAGCGGCCCCAATACGGGAACACCTCGGATCTCTCGCCTGCCGTCGCCCACTTCCTCGTCCACGAAATAACACACGTCCATCCCGGTCCAGTCGTTCCGCCGCAATGCGTGCAGCAAACGCTGGGCGTTGAGCCCCGTGCCGACGATCGCGGCCGTGCGGCGGTTCCAGCCGCGGCGGCGCAGCGATCGCAACACGGCCCGCACCGTCCCGCGGAACAACGCGAACAGCGCCGTGCCGACCACGGCATACGTGGCGATGAACTTGCGCGAGATCTTGTTCGACTCGGGCATCGCGTAGTCGATCAGCACCACCGCCACGACGGCGACGAAGAATGCTTTGACGATGTCCCGCGTTTCGCTCAGGATCGTGTTCGCCCGTCGCGGACGGTAGAGCCGCACGCGATAAAACACGACCAGGTGCGCCGCGACCACCAGCGGCAAGAGCGGCAGGAACTTGTCATTCAGCGACGGCACACCCTTGACCGGGTCGACGCCGAGCCAGGTGAAACGAATCCAGTATGCCAGCAGCCACGCCCCCGCGACGGCGCAGGCATCGGCGATCACCAGCAAGCTGATCATCAGTTGGCTGTGCTGCTTGAGCATGACGCCCCCAGTGTACCGGCCTTCAGGCGTTTCCGCAGCCGTCCATATTATCCCCTCGCGGGCAAGAGGGCCCGGCTCCGCCCGCGGGGCACGATCCGTTCTTGCCTCCCTGGCAGCCGGCCGCCTCCGGGCCGGCGTTTTCCGATTCGCTTTTCCCGGGAAGACGGCCAACCGACAGGCGGTGCCGACCCGGCCGGGTGGCAGTCGGCGCCGCGAGCTTCGACCACAACGCGAGGCCGCCGGTACCCAACCATTCGCCACATTTCCTTGACGACTCGCATCGCGTCCGTGATCCTTCTCGTAGCGCCCCTTTCTTGCGTGCCGAAAGGAAATACCATGTCGAGTCACGACCCGAATACCGCGGATGCCACGCCGTCCGAGGCTCCTTCCCCGCCGGGAGATCGGCGTTTCCACCTGGTGCTCGTCAGCGATTTGGGCGCCGG
>JALSRY010000076.1 GCA_026984555.1 Phycisphaerae bacterium | reverse complement strand
GCGTGGTGATGCAGCTTGCGCAGTCGAGCGTGGGGAAGACCTTGCTCAACGCGATCATGCGCCCGCCGATGCTGGCCTCGCGTTCGACCAACAGTACCTTGAAGTCCTGATCTGCCAGGTCGAGCGCCGCCTGGAGGCCCGCGATACCTCCCCCGATGACCAGGGCGTCCACGTTTCGGTTTTCTTCGCGATAGTCCATGACGGCCATCCTCACTTCCCCCCGCAAGCGGGCCCAGCTTCGTTCGTGGCCGGAATCGCCGCCCGCGACGACCCGCCGCGGTCGCTCATGCCGACGCTTTCCCGCGTGCCGCGAGCGCCTCATGCCAGAGCCGCTCGGCCAAAGCGCGATCGACCGGCCCCAGTTTCTGGAGCTTTTCGTTGAGCTGGTTGACCTCCTTGAGGTATGCCTTGATGCAGACCGTGCAGATCGCGGTGGCCTTGATGCGTTCGATCTCCAGCCCGCCCGCTTTCATCCGCCCGGTAAGCGCGTCGATCCGCCGGGCCAGCCGCGTGTAGGCTCCGCGATACGGGCAATCCGATCCGCCCGAGGCGATCAGGATGCCGTCGATCCCCTTCGCGAAGCAACGCAGGTAGAAGTCCTCGGGAAACATCACCGGCGACGGCGTCCGCAACACGTACACGTTCGCCGGATACTCCTGGTGCGCCTTGCCGACCGCATCGGCGCCGGGATACGCGCTCATTTCGGTCGCCAGCACCAGGATCCGCGGTGTGAATGTCTCGGCCATGACATCTACCTCGCACGAGCCCGCCGCGCATGGCTCACCGCCGGCGAACGCTTGCCGTGTTGGTACGGCGTGGGGCGTGTTCGACAGCGGTCGCCGCTGGCTACTTGGTCCGCTTGATGAACAGCCGGTCGTGGCCGTCGGCCTCGACGTACCCGAGGAATTCGTGGCCGACCTTCTTGGCCCAGGCCGCCAGGTCGTTGCGCGATCCCTGATCGCTCGATTTCACTTCGAGGATTTCCCCGACCTTGATCGAGCCGATGCCCTTTTTCGCCTCGAGCAGCGGGCCCGGACAGGCCGTACCGCGGGCGTCGATCACGTTGGCAACCTGGAGATTGGCAGCTTCTTCGGGTGTCATGTCGCGTGCCTCCTGGGTAAGTGGTTCCGCCGTGTGCCGCAGCATCTCCGGGGCGGAGTATTCGCCGCACCGGACGTGGCACGGGTCAGGTTTCTTCGTTCACGCCGCCGCCGGCGCGGCGCTGCAATACCTCGACCAGGGCGTCGCGCATCAGGTGCGCGCCTTGGACGATGCGTTCGTCCACGATGCGGTAGTAGACGCACTGGCCGTCTTTGCGCGTGGTGACGGCGGCCTTGTCACGCATGATCCGCAAGTGCTGCGACATGTTCTGAAGCGAGGTGTTGATGCGTTCGGCCAGCTCGGTGACGGTCTTGGGGCCGTCCTGAAGCTCACAAAAGATCGCCATGCGCGTGGGGTGCCCGAAAATGGAGAAGAACTGGGCCAACATCGCGCACTCGCGCCGCAGCAGCCTGGCTCCCGGAACCTTGTCGGGTTCGCAACCCGGACCTTCGCAACCGCACGCATCCGCCATCGCCGGGCTCCACGCAAAACATACGCATACTTGCGAAACTACGCACTTGCTAAATAAACTAAGTAACACGAAAACGAGACGGAGGCAAATGTTTCCCGGAAAAATCCACGGCGGGTGAAAAAAGGCGGCGACCCGTGGGGTAGCAGCGCTGCCTCGCTGCCGGTCCACCGGCCGCCGATCCCGTTGACGGAAGTGTGGTTGTTTGATTGTAACGCTTTGTTATGTCAAAGGTTATGCGCTTACGGCCGTCAGCGCATTCGCTCCGCGAACACGCGCTGTGCCGCCGACACCCCGGCGCCGAGCTCGAACTTGTGCCCGAGTTTGTGCAATACCTGCTCGAGGGCGGCGATGACCAGCACCGTATCCATCTCGTCGATGTAGCCCATGTGGCCGATGCGGAAAATCTTGCCCTTGAGGTGTTCCTGGCCGCCTGCGGACTGGATGCCGAAACGCTCCTTGAGCCCGGCGCGGATGTCGGCGACCGCGAGCCCCTCGGGACAGCACAACGCGGTCACGGAATCCGACGGACGCCGCGAAAACACCTTGAGCCCGATCGCCTCACCGGCTTTGCGGGTCGCCTCGGCCATCGCGGCCACCCGCCGCCAGACGTTTTCCATGCCTTCTTCGAGCAGGATGTCGAGCGCCTTGTTGAGCCCGCGGATCAGCACGTGGGCGGGGGTGAACGGCGTGTCGTGACCCAGCCCCTTTTTGTAGGCCTTGATGTAGCTCAAGTAGTAAGAATGTTGGTCCTTGTTGTTCTCGATGATCTGCCACGCGCGCGGGCTGACCGAGGCGAAACCCAGCCCCGGCGGAATCATCAACGCTTTCTGCGCCCCGGTGATCGCCACATCGACCCCCCACTCGTCCGGTCGCAGCGGCAGTGCGCCGGCCGAGGTGATGCAATCCGCGATCAGCAGTGTTCCCGCGTCGCGACAGACCTTCCCGATCGCCTCCAGGTCGCACGCCGTCGCGGTCGATGTCTCGCTGTGCACGACCATTACCGTCGTGATCGCCGGGTCGCTCTTCAGGTGTTCGGCGACCATTTCCGCCGTGGGCGGCGTGCCCCATTCGATCTCGTGACGCACGACGTCGATCCCGAATTGCTGCGCGATCTCGCCCCAGCGCTGCCCGAACTTGCCGCCTTCGATCGTGAGCATTTTCGACCCCGGAGGGTTGCAGCCGATGATCGCGCCTTCGGCGACGGCGGTGCCCGAGCCGGTGATGATGACAACTTCGTTGCCGGTTTGCAGTACCTGCTTGAGTTTTTCCTGGCACTGGCCCATGAGGTCTTTGAACCAGGGGGTGCGGTGGTGTTCGAACGGGCGGGCCATTTCGACCAGCACTTCTTCGGGGACCGCACACGGACCGGGTGTGAACAAGCGGATTTTCTTCATCGCACGTGCCCTCTCAAACGCGGTTTTCAGCTTTCGCCGGCATTTCGCAGCACAGGCTGCGCCTGACGCGGGCATCATACCCCCGCGCTGCTTCCCGGGCGACCCGCGCGCGGGCCGCGTGACCTGCGCAGCGTGCGCGATTCTCGCGGGGCTGTGTTCGCTCGGGTTCGGCGGCGCGCGAACGCCGTCCTGCGGCCTGCGTGGTGCGTATATGCGGATATGCGCACTCGCGAATATCCTATCTTCGTATCATCTTGACAGGGAAATGTAGGTAGTGTACATGAGAGGTACCCTCGCCGGAGCTACGCACATCGCTACGCGCTCCACGGGGGCTCGCGGGCCGAGTCACGGTACCAGTCGCCAACAAGGAAGGAGTCTTGCCCATGTCTGCTTCGCAGCACCGACCAACAGGCGCACTCGTTCGAACCATGTTTGTGGGGGTCGCGGTCGTCTTCGCCGCCCTGGTCATGGGGACGGGGTGTAACCTGATCTTTCCACCCGTCAACAACGAGCCCAACAACGCCGAACCCAACACGACCGAGCCCAACACGACCGAGCCCAATAGCGCCGAGCCGAACAGCGCCGAACCCAACACGCCCAGTGAGCCGGTGTTCAACAATCTCACCGACCGGACCAACAACGGCGCCACGTACATCGGCTCGAAAGCCTGCATGGCCTGCCATGCCGACGTCGCCGCCGAGCAGATCGTTCACGGTCACGCCCACAAGCTCAACAAGGTCCAAGGGCAGGCTCCCAGCTATCCCGAGGAAGGCACGCGGGCCGGCGGGTTCGATCCGCCCGAAGGAAAAACCTGGGACGACGTGGCCTACGTCATCGGTGGCTACATCCGCAAGGCGCGCTTCGTCGATCTCAACGGCTACGTGATGACCACGGGGGTCGAGGGTGTGAACACGCAGTGGAACCTCGACTTCCCGCCCAACGGCAACACACCCGGCTGGGTGCCCTACGAGGCCGATCGCGCCCCGGACGATCCCAAGCCCTACAACGAATCCTGCTTCGTCTGCCATACGACCGGCCCCATGCCGTCGGACCCCGACCATCCGACGTTCCAGGACAACCGGCCCGGTATGGAGGGGACGTTCGCCGAAACCGGCGTGCAGTGCGAATCCTGTCACGGACCCGGCTCGAACCACGTGCCCAACCCGGCCGCCCGCAACATCTACGTCGATAAGGAAGGCGTGACCTGCAACGAATGCCACAACCGGCCCTTCCAGTCCGACACCGGCGAAATCCTCGCCAGCGGCGGCTACATCAAGCACCACGAGCAGTATCCCGAGCTTCAGGCCAGCGGCGGCCACGCCACCTTCAACTGCATGGTCTGCCACGACCCGCACGTCTCGACGAACTACGACCGCGAAAACGCGATCACGACCGACTGCACCGATTGCCACACCGACAAGACGCTCGATTTCCACGAGGGCAAGATCTTCGTGCGTGGCGATTACACCGAGCGGCTGAGCTGCGAAAGCTGCCACATGCCCTACGCCACCAAGAGTGGTTCCGCCGCCGGTCCGGACATCGCCGGCGAGTTCGGTCGCATCGGCGACATGCGGACCCATATCTTCCGCATCAACGTCAATCCGGTCGATTACACCGCGATGTTCAGCGACGACGGGAAGAGTGTCGTACGCGATTCGCAGGGCCGGGCCGCCGTCACCGTCGATTACGTGTGCCTGCGCTGCCACAACGGCGTCGGCAACGCGTTCGGCCTGACGATCAGTGCCGCCGCCGCCATCGCCGAAGGCGTACACGGCAACTGATGGTGTCGGAACGACGGAGATGCTGTTCGCGGCGTCTCTGAGCAACCAAGTCAATCCGAGCGGCAGCGCCGGCCAGCCATGTCGGCGCTGCCGCTC
>JALSRY010000075.1 GCA_026984555.1 Phycisphaerae bacterium | reverse complement strand
CGATGCGGGCGATCACGCGAAGTGGATGAAAGCCGCCGCCGCGAGCATCGTCCCGTGGGTGCACATCGGCCGGGTGCCGATCTTTTTCGGCGTGAACCTGGATGGGCTGACCGTCGCGATGTTCACGATGGTTACGCTGTGCGCGACGTGTATCCACGTGTTCAGCATCGGCTACATGAAGGGTGAGCCGCGGTTCGCCCGGTTCTTCACCTACCTGTCGCTGTTCTGTTTTTCGATGCTCGGGCTGGTCATCGCCCGCAGCCTGCTGTTCATGTTCATTTTCTGGGAGCTGGTCGGCCTGTGCAGCTACCTGCTGATCGGTTTCTGGTTCGAGAAGAAGAGTGCCTCCAACGCCGCCATCAAGGCGTTCGTCGTCAACCGCGTCGGCGATTTCGGCTTCATGTTCGGCCTGGCGATGTGCTTCATCTACCTCGGTTCGCTCTCGCTCGACCATGCCCCGGCGCTGTTCGAGGCGGGGGCACACCACGCGGGCGCGATCACGGGCGAGCTTTCCCCGGCGGCCCGCAACGTGGCCCTGCCCGATGCGATTCAGGCCGGCCGGCTGTTTTCGACGAAGCTGTTTGGCGTGCCCCTGGCGACGCTGCTGGGGATCGGTCTGTTCTGCGGGGCGATCGGCAAGAGCGCCCAGTTCCCGCTGCACGTCTGGCTGCCCGACGCGATGGAAGGCCCGACGCCGGTATCCGCCCTGATCCACGCGGCGACGATGGTCGCCGCCGGCGTGTACCTCGTCGCGCGGGTGTACGTGCTACTGACGCCGGGGGCGCAGATGTTCATCGCGGTCATCGGGGCGATCACGCTGACGATGGCCGGGCTGATCGCCATCGTGCAGCTCGATATCAAGCGGGTGTTGGCCTATTCGACGCTCTCGCAACTGGGCTACATGGTCTTCGCGATGGGCGTGGGTGCGTGGATCGCCGCGCTGTTCCACCTGATCACGCACGCGTTTTTCAAGGCGCTGCTGTTCCTCGGCTCCGGGCAGGTCATCATCGGCTGCCATCACGAACAGGACATGCGGCCGATGGGCGGCCTGGCCCGCAAGATGCCCGTGACCGCGATCACGTTCCTCGTCGCGGTTCTCGCCATCTCCGGCGTGGGCATTCCCTGGACTCATTTCGGCATCGGCGGCTTCTACAGCAAGGACGAAATCCTCGTCGTCGCCCACCATCGCACGTTCGACTGGGTCACGCGGGGTGAGGCGGCGGAAGCGCCTGCGGAGGGCGCCGCGGTGTCGGGAGATGATCCGGCCGGGTTCGCACGCCTCGGGTCGCCCGCAGCGGCCGGCGCTATCGCTCCCGCACCGTCCGCGGCGGCGGGGTTCGTTGCCGTACCGGTCAGCTACCAGGAACACGCGGCCGAGGGCGGGGCTGCCGCGTCCGAAGCGCACGAGCCGCACGGCGCGGCCGGCTCGGCCGAGCACGGCGAACATGGTATTCACTATGCGGCCCGTTATCCGCACACCGGGAAGTTGCCGTTTATCCTGTTCCTGCTGCCGGTGCTGATCGCGTACGTCACGCCGTTCTACATGGGACGGTGCTTCATCCTGACGTTCATGGGCAAGCCGCGTGACCAGCACATCTACGATCACGCCACCGAGGAGAAGCTGATGTACCTCCCGCTGGTGGTGTTGGCGATCATGACGTTGATCGCGCTGTCGTTCCGGTCGCTGATTGTGGAGGCGGTGCCGGCCGGTGGTTTTCCGCCGCTGGTACCCGCGATCGACGGGCAGAACGAGGCGATGCACCTGGCCCACCAGCAGTTGCCTTACTGGGTGGGGCTGTCGTGGATTCTGGGGTTGGGCGGCGCGTACCTGATCTACGCCCGGGGGTTTGCGGTTGCCGAGCGGATTCGGCGTTTGCCGCTGGTTCGCCCGGTGTACACGGTGCTGTGGAACAAGTTCTATTTCGACGAGCTTTACGGGTTCTTGTTCGTCGGCGGAACCAAGACGGTTGCCCTCGTGTGCCGGCTGTTCGATAGCTGGATCGTGGACGGGGTGGTCAACAGTGTGGCGTACATGACCGAGCGTGTGGCTCGGTTCACCGGCGTGGTGCTCGACAACATGGGGGTCGACGGGCTGGTGAACCTGGTCGGGCGGATCACATGGGGGCTGGGCGGTGTGTTCCGCACGCTCCAGACCGGCGTGGTTCGCAACTATGTGCTGCTTGCCGTCATCGGCCTGAGCGGGGCGGTGATATGCATTCTGAGCGAATGGAGTGTCGTCTGGGCGCTGGTGTGGGTGATTCTCGCCGCCGCGGCGCTGGTAGCGCCCGGGGCGGCGGGCCGGCGGCCCGCGCACGATGTGAAGGACTGATCACGAGCCGCCAGCGGCCGTCAGGGAACAACCGGGAAACTCGACCCGAACCTTGAACACTCAAGGGTGGAAGCGCGATGAACGAAAGCTCACTGCTTACCTGGATCGTTTTCATGCCGACCATCGGCGCGGTTCTGCTGCTGTTTCTCAGCGGGTCCGAGCTGCTCAAGCGCACGACGCTGCTGTTTACCGTCGTCACGTTCGGGCTGAGCCTGCTGCTCATCAAGCCCTTCGTGGGCGGTGGTGTCGGGGCGGAAGGTGCGGGGTATGGCACGATTTTCTTCGAGCAAATCGTGCCGTGGATCCACTCGGGAGCGTTCAAAGTCGATTATCACCTGGGTGTGGACGGCCTGAGCATGCCGCTGGTGATCCTGACGACGCTCATCACCGCGCTGGCGGCCTGGGCGAGCTGGAGCTTCGAGAGCTGGCACACCAAGCGTGGTCTCAAGGGCTATCTCGTCTTGCTGCTGCTGCTCGAAACCGGGATGTTGGGCGTGTTCGTCGCGCTCGATTTCTTCCTGTTCTACATCTTCTGGGAAGTCATGCTGCTGCCGATGTACTTCCTCATCGGCGTCTGGGGCGGCCCGCGCAAGGAATACGCCGCCATCAAGTTCTTCATCTACACGCTCGCGGGCAGTGTGCTGATGCTGGTCGCGATGCTGGCGTTCTACTTCTACCAGCCCGTCGGCGGCGATCGTACGTTCGACCTCATCAAACTGGCCAACGACACCACCATCCAGGAGATCTTCCGCAACCCGGCGACCACGTTCCTCGGGTTCAAGTTCTCCACGATCATGTTCGTGCTGCTGTTTATCGGGTTCGCGATCAAGGTGCCGATCTTCCCGTTCCACACCTGGCTTCCCGATGCCCACGTCGAAGCCCCCACGCCGATCAGCATGATCCTGGCCGGCGTGCTGCTGAAAATGGGCGGCTACGGCCTGTTCCGAATCTGTTACCCGATCCTGCCGGATGCCGCGGTCTACCTCGCGGTCTTCCTGGGGGCGCTGGGGGTGGTCAACATCATCTACGGCGCGCTGTGCGCCATGGCGCAGGACGACTTCAAGAAGCTCGTCGCCTACAGCTCGATCTCGCACATGGGATACGTCCTGCTGGGGATGGCGGCCCTGACCGTCGCCGGTTTCCAAGGCGCCATGTTCCAGATGATCGCCCACGGGATTTCCAGCCCCATGTGCTTCTTCCTCGTCGGCGTGATCTACGAACGGGCCCACCATCGCGAGATCAACCGCTTCGGCGGGCTGTGGCTCTCGATGCCCAAGTACGGGTCGATGGCCACGCTGGGCTTCTTCGCCTCGCTCGGGCTGCCCGCTCTTTGCGGGTTCATCGGCGAGGTGTTCGTGGTCTACGGCACGTTCGACTCCGCCGTCCTGCGCGACGCCGGCAACTACAACATGCTCTTCGGCGTGTTGGCGGCCCTCGGTGCGATCTTCACCGCCGCGTACATCCTCTGGCTCATCCAGCGAGTGTACCTGGGCAAGGAAAAACCCGAGTATGCCGGCTTCCGCGATGCGACCGCCCGCGAGCTGGCCATCCTCGCGCCGATGGCCGTGCTGGCGATCGTGCTGGGTGTCCTCCCCAAACAGGCCCTGCTCGAATACGTCACCGGGACGCTCAACAACATCCTCAATCCCATCCTGGCACTGTCGCATCACGCGCTCGCCTTCGCTGGCGGATGACCCGGCCCCGGCGACGCGCGGACGCACGAACCATCAACCGGCGGGCGCACGCGCGCCCGGCGCCGCCGGCCCGCGGTAAGCGGTGTCGCCGGTTTCGCGAGCTGGTGGCGCCGGCGCGAAACCGTAGGAAAACGCGGCCCGGATCAGGGCGGATCGTTCAGCCGGCGACGGCCTTGAGCAGCGTCATGCACAACCAGCCGGCGTAGGTGCCCAGCACGTACCCCGCCACCGCCAGCAGCGCGCCGACCGGCGCAAGCGAGGGGTGGAATGCGGCGGCCACCACCGGCGCGCTGGCCGCGCCGCCGATGTTGGCCTGGGACGCCACGGCCACCAGGAACACCGGAGCGCGGATCAGCAAGGCCACGCCGAGCAAGACCAGGATGTGGACCGCCATCCAGACCAGGCCCATGAGGATGTAGGCGGGCTGCTCGCCGAGGTGCGAAAAGTCCGCGTGCGCCCCGATACATGCAACGAGCAGGTAGATCATCAGCGAGCCGATCTTCGAGGCCCCGGCGCCTTCGAGCTTGCGCGCCGGTGTGAGCGATATCAGCACACCCAGCGCGGTGACGATGATGAACTTCCACGTCACCGGCGAAAGGCCCGCTCCGTGGCCGGCCAACCAACCGCCGAACGCCTTGGCGAGGTAACTTCCTCCGAAGGCCACCGCGAGCATGACGACGAGATCGGTCAGCGAGGGGGTTCGGCTGATGCGTTGTTGAAACTCGCTCAGGCGGGTTTCGAGCCGGCGGATTGCCGAGGCATCGGCACGGGTCCAGCGATCGATCGGGTGTTGAAAACCGGCGGCCAGCAGCAATACCGCCATC
>JALSRY010000074.1 GCA_026984555.1 Phycisphaerae bacterium | reverse complement strand
TTCCGCGACGCCGAGAGATTCTCCGCGAAGCACTCAATGCGTTCGATGATGCGGTCGGGGTGGCGCGCTCGAACCCCGCGCAGGCGGCCGGTCTTTATCGCCAGTGCGTCGGCGCGCTGGAAGCCCTGCGGAGCCACGGCGTGCGCAACGCCGCCCTTTTCTATGACCTGGGCAACGCCTATTTTCGACTGGGCAAGATCGGCCGGGCTATTGCGAATTATCGGCGGGCGCAACGTCTGGCCCCCACGGACCCCGAAATCAACGCCAACCTCCGGTACGCGCGCAACCGGGTCGAGCCGTACATCAAGCCCGGTGGCGCGCGGCAGTTGCTCCGGCGATTGCTGTTCTGGAACCGCTACACGTCGGTGCGCCAGCGGTTCGTGCTCGCGGCCGTCGCGTGGCTGCTGGGGTGGGGGCTGCTTGCGGTACGCCTTCGCCGCCGAGGTACGGCCATCCTGGTCGCGGGGGTCGTGCTCCTCGGGCTGGGCGGGGCGAACGTGGTCTCGGTCGGCTGGCAGCTCCACGAAGAACGGCAACACCCGGAGGCGGTGGTGATCGACGGGGCGTATGTCCTGCGGCTCGGGCGCGGTGAAGGCTACGACGCCGCCATTACCCGCCCGCTCGGCCCCGGTGTCGAAGTGCGCATTCTCACTCAGCGCGGCGGCTGGTCTGAAATCGAATTACGCGACGGCACCAGCGGCTGGTTGCCCGATCGGGCCCTGTTGCGCATTACCGGGGATTGATATGGCGGCCGGCGGAAACGGCCGCTCGGGCCGGCGCGAGACTCTTCTGTTTTCGCGGTCTGATGCGTCGTCTGCCCGATTATGATAAGGACGGGGTATGGATACGTGATGGAAGGGAGGAGCTGGATGGCCGAGGGGGCATTGGGCGCAAAGACGAAATGCGCACGTGGTTTCCGGTTGCTGTGGCGCTGCGGGGTGGTGCTCGTGCTTGTGGCGGCGGGGTGTGTCGCGGCTGCGGCTGGCGATACGCCGACTACGCCGTGGCAGCCGATCAATCCAGGCGGTGGGGGATGGTTCGAACGCGTCACGGTCGGGACGGATGGGACGATCATCGCGTGCAGCGACCTGAGCGGAGCGTACCGTAGTACCGACGGTGGCGACACCTGGGACAATGTCGGTTTTTCTCGCGGGCTGGCGACGACGCACACGGCCTGCGCGGCGATACATCCGGCCGATCCGTCGATCGTGTTGTTGGGGACCGACGACGGCGTGTACCGCAGCATCGACGGGGCGATCACCTTCGACGCGCACGTCCTGGTGGGTGGCTACGTCGAGCATATCGCGTTCGACCCGCAAACGCCGGCGACGGTGTACGCCGGATGGCACCCCGAGTACGACGCCGTCGATGGCGAGGTGTACAAGTCCACCGACGCGGGGCTGCACTGGGCGCCGGCGGTCGGGCAGATTCCCGCTGGTCGGCGGATCATCAAGCTCGTGGTGGCCGACGACCCGCTGCATTGCGTCTACGTGCTCACGGGCACGGGGCGTTTCGCCACGGGCCCGGCCAACGTGTATCGCAGTAGCGACGGTGGCGCGAGTTGGTTCGCCGTCGGCGACATCTTCAACGATCTCGTCGTGGATGTCGCGGTGGACAAGACCGATCCGAACACGCTCTACGCCTCGGTGACCGACCCCAACGCGTTGGCTCCGGGCCATCTCTACAAGAGCACCGATCGGGGCGAGAGCTGGACGCACCTCGCGCGGCGTGGCGGGCACATCTGGCTGGATGCCGACGACCCGCAGACGATTCGTATGATCGAACCGGAGCTACAGTTTCCGTGGCTCGACGACATGCACGGCATCTGGGAATCCACCGCCGGCGGGGCGGAAGGCTCCTGGGTCCGCGTCAGCGGTGTGGACGAATGGGAACGGGGATGGTCCGGGGCGTACTGGGCGTTCGGGGCCACGTCCGCCGCCGGTGGTTTCGCCGAAGACCCGTCCGATTCGGCCGCGTTGTACTGGGTCAACGCGCAGTTCGCGTACGCCACGTTCGACAAGGGGCGCACGGTGGTACAGCGCTATTGCGTCGAGGCCGACGCGCCGGGATCGAATCGCTGGCGTTCGCGGGGGCTGGACAACACGGTGCCCATCGCGCTGGCTGTCAGCGAGGCGGACCCGAACCAGGTCTACGCGGGGTTCTTCGATTTGGGTACGATGCGGAGTCTCGACGGCGGCGCCACCTGGACACCCGTCAACGACCCCAACGCCACCGGGGGGTGGGAAGGCGCCGGTGGTCATACCTGGTCGATCGTCGCCGACCCCCAGATTGCCGGCGTCGTGTGGGCGACCCAGGCCGAGGATCCCAACACGCCCGGTACGCTGCTGATGAGCGGCGATGCGGGCGACACCTGGCTTGCCCTCGGGCGCGGCGACCTGCCGGCGGCTCCGCTGCTCGGGCTGTCGCTCGATCCGTCGAGCCCCGCGGCCGGTCGAATCCTGTTTCTGACCGGCGAAGGTGACGTGTATCGCAGCCGCGACGGAGGGTTTACGTGGACGCGGGTTCTGGCCAACGGGGGCCTGCGGTTTACCGCTGTCGATCCGCTCGATGCGCGCTACGTCTACGCCGGCGGCGAAAGCGGTCTGTGGCGATCGGCCGCGGGCGGCGATCCGGGGAGTTGGACGGAAATCGGTTTGCCGGAGATGCACGGAACGGATGGGGGCGTTCCGTTCTGGGGATGGGAAGGGGTGTTCGACATTCGACCGGACCCGGTCCGCCCCGGGTGGCTGTACGTCGTCGTGGTCGGTCCCGATCGGGGGCTGTATCGCAGCTACGATCACGGCACGACCTGGCCGGCTGGCGAGGCTCCTTTGCTGGTCAACGACTTTCTGCGTCGGGTAGCCATCGACCCGACCGACGCGGACATCCTCTATGTCACCTCGTCGAGCGCGTTCGATTCGGGCGGGTACGAGAGCGGTTCCCTGGGGGTGCTGCGCAGCCTCGACGGCGGTGAAACCTGGACGCCCATCAACGAGGGCTTGTCGTGGCCGTTCGCCATGCCGATCGTCTTGCGGCCCGGTGATCCGGGCGTCGTGCTGATCGGTGCCCCCGGCCCGGGTTTGCACAAGCGGCGTTGCGGCGCGGGGTGGTTCGCCAACCCCGATGGCGATTGCGATGTCGACATGGCGGATTTCGGCGCTCTGGTGCCGTGTCTTCGCGGCCCCGGCGTGACGCCGCCGGGGGGGAACTGCGACGTGTTCGACGCCGACTTCGACGACGACGTGGATGCGGGCGATTTCGCCCGGATGCAGCGGGCGTTTACGCAATAAACGCGACGTGTGCCGCGCCGTCCTGACGTGTGGCGGGGTGGCCTGGTCCGCGTGGCAAGCGGCGGCCGTGGGGGGGGCGGAACGGAAGCGCGCACCCGGTCCTCGCGCGGATCGTCGGTTCTGTGTCGGGTGGTCGCGGTCGGGGAGCTCGGCAACAATAATAAAACAGATGAACGGTGGATGTGCTGGGTGGCGGACGAAAAGGGGAGGGAACGGGAGAAGCCAGCGTGCGCCGAGTGAGCGGCAGGGATGGCGACCCAACCGGCCGAGTGGCCGAAGCGCCCCGGCGGCGCCGGCCGGTGCGCTATCCCAACGCGTACACATGGTTCGTGTTTCTCGCCGCGCTCGACGTCATGTTGACCTACCTGATTCTGCACCCCCTGCTGTTTCCGCGCGATCCGGGGATGACCGAATCACGCGGGCGCGAGATCAACACGGTTGCGCAGCGCGTGATCGAGCACTGGGGCGTGCCGGGAATGGTCGTTTTCAAGTTCCTGCTGGTGCTGATGGTGATCTTCACATGCGAGTACATCGGCCGTCGGCGCGTGGAGACGGGCCGTCGCCTGGCCGAGTGGGCCGTCGCGATTACGACGATTCCCATCGTGGTGGCGCTGGTGCAGATGGTAATGGACATCTACAGGTGGTTTCATCCGGTGGGATAAGCCGCGTTCGGACGCGGTGGGCGAAACGGAACGACGCAACGTGAACGCGCAGACCTATCGGATTCTGGATGCCAACGTCAATCGGGCGCGCGAGGCGCTGCGCGTGATCGAGGAGCACGCCCGCTTCGTGTGCGACGACGCTGGCGCGGCGCTTGCCGCCAAGCGGGCCCGCCACGCGCTGCGTCGGATCGTCGAGACCCTGGGCGTGGACCATCTGCTGGCGGCGCGCAACATCGAGCGCGACGTGGGGCGCGACCTCTCGACGGCGGGCGAGCTTCGTCGCGCGGACCCCGGCGGTGTGCTTGGCGCCGCGTTCGCCCGCCTCAGTGAGGCCGCGCGCGCGTTGGCCGAGTACGGCAAGCTTGTTTCGCCCGAGGCCGCCCGGCTCGCCGAAGCCCTGCGTTACGACGCCTACGCGCTCGAGCCCCTGATGCGTACACGGGCCAATCTTCGCAGACGACTCCGCGACATGCGGCTCTATGTTCTGCTCACCGAATCGCTTTGTGCCCGCCCGTGGCGCGATACGGCGCAAGCGGTATTGCGCGGCGGGGCGGATTGCCTGCAACTTCGCGAAAAATCACTGCCGGACGCGGAGTTGCTGGCTCGGGCGCGCGTGTTGCGCGAGATGACCAGTCGCCACGATGCGCTGCTGATCGTGAACGATCGCCCCGATATCGCCCGGCTCGCCGGCGCCGATGGTGTCCACCTCGGTCAGGACGATTTGCCGGTGGACGAAGCGCGGCGGATCGTCGGGTCGGCGGCTGTCGTGGGTGTGAGTACGCATTCGGTCGCGCAGCTCGACGCGGCGCTCGAGCACCGGCCGGATTATGTGGCGATCGGTCCGATGTTTCCGACGCCGACCAAGCCGGGGTTGCCGGTGGCGGGGTTGCAACTGGCCCG
>JALSRY010000073.1 GCA_026984555.1 Phycisphaerae bacterium | reverse complement strand
GACAGTCGCCCTGGGCGGCTAAGATTGTACGGGCTGAGCGCCGCTTGCCAAAGCCCGCTTACGCGAACAAGACGCGAAAAGCCCGGACGGCGGAACCGGGGGCGCTCCTCGCGGCCGGTTCCCCCCGGGTGCGAACCCGTGGCCGCTACGCGGACCGAGGAATCCGAATCATGACGCAGACACACCGTATCCAGGTTCCCACCCGGGGCGACACCGACGTGATCGACATCAACGACCTGGTGAAGTCCGCCGTCGACGAGGGCCGCATTCGCGACGGCCTGGTGTGCGTCGCTGTCATCGGTTCGACGGCGGCGATCACGACGACCGAAGCCGAACCCGGTTTGCTCACGCACGATCTGAAAGCGTTTTACGAAAAACTGGCGCCGGCCGATGCGTACTATCAACACGAACAGACGTGGCACGACGACAACGGCCATGCGCATGTGCGGGCATCGGCGCTCGGGCCGTCGGTGACCATTCCACTGATCGACGGCCGGCTGGCTCTGGGGACGTGGCAGCAGATCGTGCTGATCGATTTCGACACGCGGGCGCGCCGACGAGAGGTTGTCATCCAGATCGTGGGGGAGTGAAGCGGGTGTAAGGTAGCATAGTGTAATGGATTGCGTTGAAGATGTGCGCAAAAAAGAGGGCACCAGGGGCCCTGAGGCGTCCCGGTGCTCTCCGGAGGGGAAAGAAGCCGATTCGTTGCTCTCCTCGTCTCCGAGGTATGATTATTATCAGAACTACACTAATTATTGCCCAATAATCGGGATTCGTCAAGCCAAAATCCCAAATCGGGCATACCGTCTTTCCCTATTCGTCGGCGCGCAAGGCCCCATTCTTTAGCACGAGCTGAAGCGCTCACGCGAAAAAAGTCGCGGCGTCTTCGCGGGTGCGTATGTAACTTATTGCCATTACATAGGTTGTGGCTTATCCGGGAAATTGTGATTTCCCAGACTGCCTTTGCGGGGCGGGTTCAACTTTGCCCGTCTTTCCGAAACGCCCGGCTGGTCGAACGGCGACAGTTCTATTTTCCGACGCAGAATCGCGCCATGATTCTGCCCAAGACGTCTTCCACCAGCGGCTCGGACCCAAGTGTCCCGAGCTTCTCCGCCGCCTCTCGCAGCTCGATTGCAACCAGCTCGGGGTTGACCAAGGCCGCCGCCTCAGCCTCGGTCAACCGCCGGGCTCGTTTCAACGCCGCCTCGGCCGCCGTCGCCGCGTCCCATAACGCTCCGAATCCCCCGGCTTCCGCGTCGCCCAAGGCTGTGGCGATTGCGTCACGCAGCGCGGCGAGCCCGGCGCCGGTGGCCGCACTGATCCGTACCGTCGCGCAGAAATCGAGCGGCGCGGATACGCTGCCTTTGTCCGTGGGCTGATCGCTCTTGCTGAGCACGAGCAAGCGACGCTCGCTCGGCAGCCGCCGGGCCGCTTCGATTTCGGGCGTCGCCCACGCTTGCCCGAGTTCGTGAAGCCAGAGCACGAGATCGGCGTGGGCTGCGGTGCGTTCCGCCGCCAGGTGTGCGGCCGACTCGAGCTCGTCGGTTGTTGCGCCGAGTCCGGCGCAGTCCTGCAGGACGATCGACAGACCCGCGATTTCGATCTCGCCCGAGAGCACGTCGCGGGTCGTGCCGAGCACCGGCGAGACGATGGCCCGTTGTCTGCCGAGCAGTGCATTGAACAGTGTGCTTTTGCCCGCGTTGGGCAGGCCGGCGAGCGCGACATGCGGCTTGCCGCCCGGTCCGGGCCTGGCAGCTTCCCGGGCGAGCCGGGCGAGCTGGTGCCCGAGGTCGTCGAGCGCGCCGGCCAGCTCCGCCGGTGTGATGAACCGCACGTCCTCTTCGTCCGCGAAGTCGATGCCCGCTTCGACTCGCGCGAGAAGATCGAGCAGTCGGTTGTGCAGCGTTGCCGCGGTACGGGTGTGTCCGGCCCGCGCAAGCCGCGCCGATGCCCGCGCGTCCGCCGCGTCCGCCGCGTGGATCAGCCGCAGGATGCCTTCGACCTGTTCGGCACGCAGGCGGCCGTTCAAGTAGGCTCGCGCGGTGAATTCACCCGGCCACGCGCGGCGGGCGCCCAGGGCGATCAGCCGTCCGGCGAGTGTCCGCAACGCCGGCAGCGCGCCGACGGTGTGAATCTCGACAACGTCTTGCCCGGTGTAGCTGTGGGGGGCATGGAAGCAGAACACGTCGGCCGGCAGCGTCAGCGTTGTCGAAACACGTATGTGTTCGAGTTGGTGGTGGGTGCGGCGGCACGGCTTTGCCCGGTCGAGGTTGTTGCCACGGACCGGGTGGGCGGGGGCGGGGCTGCCGGTCGGCGCCGCGCGTACTTCGCGCAACAGCTCGTGGGCGCGCGGGCCGCTCAGCCGCACGATGCCGAGTGGGGCGGCGTTCCAGCCGGTCGAAACGGCGACGATGGTGTCTTGTGTCGAGGGGATCATCTTCGGGGCCACCACGTTCGGCGGGTGCGACGCGGACTGTCCGCCAGCCGGTGGTAGAGTTTTTCGAGCTCCGAGACCATGCGGCGCCAGTCGAAGCGGTCCAGGCAGTGGCGCCGGCCGGCGGTGCCCAGGCGCCGCCGTAGATCGGCATCGGCAGCCAGCGCGACGAGCGCGTCGGCGAAGGCGGCGGTATCGCCCCAGGGGATCAGCCGCCCCGTCTGCCCGTCGAGCACGACCTCCGGCGTTCCGTCGAGATCCCACGCTACGGCGGGCACCTGCATGAGCAGGGCCTGGACGACGCCGCGCGGCAGGCCTTCCCACTGCGACGCGTGCGCCAGGATATCAAAACCGGCCAGAACCTCGGCGACGCGCTCGGGCGTGACCAGGCCGGTGAGCGTGGTGCGCTCGCGCAGGCCGAGGCGATCGAGTTCGGTTTCGTATTGTTCGCGCTGGGCGCCATCGCCGACCCAGACGAAGCGCAATCGCGGCTCGCGCCGCGCGGCCATCGCCATGATCGGCAAGAGCTGCTCGTAGCCCTTTCTGCGGAACAGCCGGGCGACGGTACCGACCACGATTTCCTCTTGGCCGATGCCCCACGAACGCCGAATCGCGGCGCGGTCGTACTTCGTCGGTGTAAACGCTTCGACCTCCATGCCGGAATACACGGTCGTCATATTCTCGCGGGGGCAGATGCCCGCGCTGGTGGCTTGGTCGATCATCGCGTCGGCGACGGTCACGATGGCGTCGGTGTGGCGGGCGGCCCGGCGTTCGAGCCAGGCGAACGCCTTGCGCACGAGCCAGGGCTGCGTGCGGTTGAAGCTCATACCGTGGATGGTATGGACGACGATCGGCACGCGCGCGTCGCGCGCGGCGAGCCGCCCGAGGATGCCGGCCTTGCTGCTGTGGGTGTGGACGAGGTCGGGCTTGAGCTCGCGGTAGTTGATTTCGAGGTAGCGCTGGGCGCGGGCGTCGAGCCAGGGATTGATCTGCCGGACCAGCTCGGGGATTTCGATGTAGCGGTATCCGCCGGCGCGGACGCGCTCGAGCAGGCTGCCCTCGGGGCCGCGGGTCGGGCCGCTGATGAGCGTGACGTCGTGGCCGTGCTCGTGGAGCCCTTCGCACGTGAGGATCGTGTTTTCCTGCGCGCCGCCTACGATCAGCCGAGTTATCACGTGTATGATTCGCACGGCGGCATTATGGACGAATCGGGACGAATTGCGACTGTGCGATACGGAAAAGGAACTGGCGGATACAGCGGGGTTTCATCGTGTCCTGCGCAGATTTTCGCGGGTCGATCGGCGGCGCCGGTTCGACGTCGGCTCCAACGCCCGGCCGGGGACAGCCGGGGGTAGCCGCACTCCGACAGCTTGCGACGGTTCGGGCGGGTGTGGGTCGCCGAATCAGAACAAACGGGGTGACGAAAGGATTGTGAACTCATGGCGTCGTGGGACGGCAAGTGTGTTCTCATCACCGGGGCGTCGAGCGGTATCGGGGCGGCGCTGGCGGAGCATCTCGCGCGGCGGGGCGCGGCGGTCGGTTTGACGGCGCGGCGGGAAGATCGCTTGCGTGAGCTCGTCGAGCGCATACGGCATGCCGGCGGTCGGGCGGAATTCGCCACCGCGGACGTGACCGACCCCGATCAGATTCTGGCGGCCTGTGGCGCGCTGGAACAAGCGCTCGGTCCGTGTGATGTGCTGATTGCCAACGCGGGTGTGGCGCGGCCGACGCCGGGCGAGCGGTTCACTGCGGCGGATGCGAACCTGGTTCTTTCGACGAATGTGCTTGGGGTGGTGAATTCGGTCGCGGCGGTTCTGCCGGGCATGGTCGAGCGCCGGCGTGGCCATCTGGTGGCGATTGCCAGCATCGCCGCGATGATGGGGTTGCCGAACTCGGGTGCCTATTCGGCGAGCAAGGCCGCAGTGGTGACGTTGATGGAGAGCCTGCGTGTCGATCTGTACCGCAAGAAGGTCAAGGTGACGACGGTGTGCCCGGGCTTTATCGACACCCCGCTGCTGGACGGCTATCCGCGTGAGGTATTGCCGACCATGATGTCGGCGGAGCGTGCGGCGGGGATCATCGCGCGGGCGATCGAGCGCGGCCGGGGCAAGGTCTGGTTTCCGTTTCGGACGTGGGCGTTGGCGCGGATCGCGCGGGCGCTGCCGTTTTGTCTGTATCGACGGGTTTGCGAGCGGTTGCCCAAGCACAACTATCAGCCGCCGGGGGATGGCTGAGGCGGTGCGTAGGAGCCGGGGGCGCGCGAGAACGGCCCCGGCCTGTTGGAGCCGGAGCCGTTCGGGGGTACGCCCGCTCCCTCAACCGCTACCGCCGACGGCGCAGGGCCAGCAGGCCGAGGCCCAGGAGTCCGCCGGCGGTGGCGGGCTCGGGGATGTTGGGCACGCGGAAGATCAGGAACTCG
>JALSRY010000072.1 GCA_026984555.1 Phycisphaerae bacterium | reverse complement strand
CGTCGCCGCCGTACTCGTCTTCGAAGCCCTGGCCGGGGGGCAGGGCAGCGTCGGGCACCTGCTCGTCGGTGTATCCACGACGGCGGCCGTCGGGGGCGCACTCGGCCTGATCGCCGCCGGCGTGCTCGTGCTGTTGCTGCACCGCTACTGGATCCCCGACTACCTCCAGAGCGCGGTTTCGCTGATGCTGGTCGTGGCGTTGTTCACCGGGGCCAACTACCTCCGACACGAAGCCGGGCTGCTCGCGGTGACGATCATGGGGGTGGCCCTCGCCAACCAGAAGCTCGTCGATGTCAAGCACATCGTCGAGTTCAAGGAGAATCTGCGCGTCCTGCTCATCTCCTCGCTGTTTATCCTCCTGGCTGCGCGCCTGCGGATCGAAGATCTGCGCAGCATGGGCCTGACGACGCTCGTATTCGTCGGGGTACTGATCCTGGTGGTGCGCCCGCTGGCGGTGTGGACCGCGACGCTGCGTTGCGGGCTCGACTGGCGCGAGCGCGCCGTGC
Source organism: Phycisphaerae bacterium (assembly GCA_026984555.1). Lineage (GTDB taxonomy): Bacteria > Planctomycetota > Phycisphaerae > UBA1845 > Fen-1342 > JALSRY01. The sequence continues at coordinate 4,370 of JALSRY010000072.1, read as the reverse complement.
TCGCGTGGATGGCGCCGCGTGGCATCGTCGCCGCCGCCGTCGCTTCCGTATTCGCCCTGCGACTCGAACAAAGCGGCTATGCCGGCGCCCACGTGCTCGTGCCGTTGACGTTCGCGGTGATCATCGGCACCGTAGCGATTTATGGCCTGACCGCGCCGCTGCTGGCGCGCAAACTGGGCGTGGCCGACAGCGACCCGCAGGGGGTGCTGGTGCTCGGCGCCCAGCCGTGGGCCCGCGCGATCGCGGCGGCGGTCCAGGAACAGGGGTTGCGCGTGCTGGTGGTCGACAGCAACCGGGCCAACGTGGCCGCCGCTCGCATGGAGGGGTTGCCCGCGTGGGCGGGGAGCATTCTGGCCGAGTACGCCATCGCCGAAATGCCGCTGGGCGGCCTCGGGCGTTTCCTGGCACTCACGCCCAACGACTGGATCAACACGCTCGCGGCCCAGCGCCTGGCGCCCGTCTTCGGCAGCGCCGCGTGCTACCAGTTGCCCCCGCACGGCGAGCCGAAAACCCGGCGCGAGGGTCACCGGCACATGCAGGGCCGGTGGCTGTTTCGCGAGGACGCCACCTACGCCGAACTCGCCCGCCGATTCGCCACCGGCGCCATCGTCAAGACCACCCCACTGACCGAGGAGTTCGACTACGACGCCTTCCGCGACATGCACGGCGAACACGCCCTCGTGCTGTTCATCAAGACCGGCGCCGGCCGACTCGAGGTCGTCACCGCCGAAGACCCGCCCGAGCCCGCTCCGGGCGACGCCGTCATCAGTCTCCTGAACGAACCCGCACCGACCAAGTCCTGAGCTGCGCGCAACCTGGACCGGCACAACCCGCGGGGAACGTATCCGAACACCCGCGTCCCAGCCGGAGACAACACTCCCACACCTGGCTGGCTCGGCCGCCTGGATTTCGAGCGATTGCGCAACCCGCTGCCGCGCGGTTTAGCGATGTGGCCGACCGCTGCCCGCGCGCTCCAGCTCCAGCAGGCGGTGTTGCTCGCGCTCGAACGCCGCCTGCTCGGCGATTTTCTTGCGCTCGAGCGTGTCCTGCGGATCGAGGTGCGGCTTCCACGGAAACACATGGTGCTTCCACGTCAGGTTCTCACCGCTACAGCGGAATACCGTGAATCCCGGCGCGGAGCCGACCCAGCTTCCCGCCCACCAGGCCCCGCTCACCGCTGCCGACGTCACGTACCACACCCCGTTGAAGAAGAACTCCTCGATGCGGTGGCTATGCCCCTGGAGCAGCGCCTTGACCTTGTGACGTTCGAGGATCGTGCGCAGCTCCTTCGTGTCCCAAAGCACCATGTGCCCGTCCATCGCCTTGTAGTTCGGGTCGCCGTGGGTCTGCCCGATGTTGCAGAACGCGGCGATGTGGGTGACGACCACCTTGGGACGATCACCCGCCGCACCGAGATCGTAGCGCAGCCAGTCGAGTTGTTCGGGGCCGATACGCGGCTCGTAGCCGGGTCCGTGGGAGAACTGCTTGGGGAAGATGCTGTCGAGGATGGCGAAATGCCAGCCACCGAAGTCGAAACTGTAGTAGCTTTGCTCCCACTCCAGCCGGTCCATGATGAGTTTCTTACCCAGGTCCGGGTCGGTCTTGGGCACCTTGCGGCGTGATGACCACCCCAGCACGTCGTGGTTGCCCATGCAGTGGTAGTAGGGCATACCGAGTCCGGCGCTGATTTCCTTGTAGAGCCGGATTTGCTCCTCGAACCTGGCCCGGGACGTGTACAACCCGTCGAATGCGAGGTCGCCACCCATCAACGCCAGCGCCGGCCGGGGCCGCAGGCCGCGTACCTGTTCGATGCACGCGCGGTAGCCTTTGTCGCCCCAGCGACGGGGCGTGACGTGCATATCGGTCAGGTGGACGAAGGTAAACTCGCCCGGCGGGGCAGCGGGCTCCTCGACCGGCCGGGAGGCGCGGGGCGCGGCGACCGCCACGCGCGGCAGCAGCAGCGTCGCCCCTGCGGCCAGTGTGCCCTCGATCAACTGGCGACGGGTGCATTTCATTGGATCTGGCTCCGGTTTGGTCAGGAACGATCGCTTTGTGCGCAGGGGTGGCGTCCTGCGCGCGGGCTCGGCCCGCATGACCAATCGTACACGACTCCCCCGGCGCGCAGGAAGGGGCTCAGCCAGGGCGCGAGCCCACGACATCCCGCAATCGCCGGCCTGCGCTGGCCCGGCTGCCGCGAGTCGCTTCCAAGCCGGCGCCAACCTTTCGGCTCGGAGCGGGTCTTCGTGTCATAATGTCATCATGGATATTGTGATTGTCTCAGGAGGGAGCAACGATGCACGATCGGCACGTTCGCAGGAGCGCGCTGCTTGTCGCGGGTCTATGTCTCGCACTGGTCACGGGTTGCGCCGGCAACGCCGAGAAAAAGGCATGGAAACATTATGCCCAAGAGCTTGATCCCGCGGTCGGACATGCCAAGCTCGACCACTTCATCCACGAGTGGGGCATGCCGCACAAACGAATCAAGCTCGACGACGGCTATGCGTGCAACTGGCATTTCTCGAAGGGGTCGCGCTCGGTCGGTCTGTCATACTTCGTTTCGGTCGGCGAGTCGCACGCGGCCTACGACGACCTGACGCTGTTCTTCGACGACAAGAACGTGCTGCGCGATTGGCGGGCGGAGTGCGCGCGATAGCCAACGCTTCGATGACAAATCCGCGAAACGGAGAACTCGTTCCGCAAACACCGCTGCTCCCGCACATGTATCCGGCAATGCCCCGCGATACGGTGTTCGACCGGCGGGCAGTCTGCGCGCGGCGCCCCATTCCCGGGCGGTGCCGCCTGCCTACGGTCCCGCTGTCAGCATGCGCAGCTCGTAAAGCACCGTCGGCGACCCCTCGCTGATCGTCAGCAACGCCGCTCCATCCGGCGTATAGCAGATCGCCTCCCCCTGGGGCTCAGCGGCCAGGGTCAGGGCTTGCGGCGCGGTGGCGATGAGCCGGGCAAAATCGGCAGCCTTGGTGCGAGTCGCCAGCGACCACTCCCAACCGCCGACATACGTGCGCACCGCCAGTCGCCGCCCGTCCGCGGTGATGTCCGCTCCCGTGACCATCCGGGCCAGCGGCAGCGTCGCCGCCGGGAACCGCAACCAGCCCACTCTTCGCAGCGTGTGGACCTGCCGGCCGGACCAGCGTGTCAGCCGATATACGCCGCAGCGCCCGTCCCAACGCTTCGTCAACACGTAACCGGCGCCGTCCGCCGGATCGACGACCAGGGCCTCCGCGTCCCGCGGGCCGTCCTGGTACCGGCAGCGGACAACGTGCGGCGTCAGCTCGACCGACCGCTTGGGGGGGCTGGACAGGTCGGGCTCGGCGAAACGGTAGATCACGACCTCGGGACGGCGGCGCGCGTTGTCGCCGATGTCCGCCACGCAAACGTCCCAACGGCCCGCCCGCGTTCCCGGCGCGAGCGCGATGTCTTCCCAGTCCACGTTACGTGCCCCGCGCAATCGCAATGTCGCGACGATCCGGCCGTCGCGGTCGAGCACATACACCTCCGGCTTGCCGCCGGAATCGTTGTGGACGTAATACAGACCCGTGTTTCGGCGCGAGGCGACGATGCCGGACGCCTCGCGCAGCCGGCGGTCGGTGATGCGGCACACCGTCCGGGGGCTGTCGTAGCGGAGGGCGGGTTGCGACTGCTGGGCAAGACCGGCGGGCGAAACGAGCAGCGAAACCACCAAGGCCACCCCCGGCGACCAGCCGGCCTTGTCGCAACGACGCGGCCGCGGTCTCCAACTGGTGCGGCGGTTCATGGGGTTCAAAACTCGCACCAGGACTGGCCCCATTCCTGATACGAGACGAGCGTGACCTCGCCCGTTATGTCCACGTCGATCAGCCACTCGCGGTGACAATCACAGCCGTCGAAACAGTCGAGAAAACCATCGTCGATGTCGTAGCGGTACACCTTGCCGAGAACTTCGACCGTGATGTAATCGTCGATCCCTACCAGGTAATTCGGCTCGGCCCAACTGACTTCGGAAGACGCGGCGTAGATGCCGGCGAGCACGCGAGCGTTGAGGTTGTCGCAAAACGTGAGGACGCGCCAAGTGGGGTGGATGTCCTGATCGACGACGCGGTAATACTCGTTGAGCTGGTCGATACCACCGTCGGAACAGGCACCGGCGCCGATGATCAACTGGTTGGGCGCGTAGTCCGGGTCGTCGATCACGAGCGCCAGCTCGGGAAACGCCTGGCGGATGGAAGCCAGGTCCGCCAGGATGCGCACGTAGTGCAGCTCGGGGGCACGCAACTGCCCGGAAACCTCCATCGCGAGCATTTCGGCCTCCAGGTTGTCGCGGTGGGGACCGTAGAGAAAATACGTCTTGCCGACAAGCGACATCAGCCGGGCGT
>JALSRY010000071.1 GCA_026984555.1 Phycisphaerae bacterium | reverse complement strand
ATCCTCGCCGTCCGCGGGATCGCCGTCCCCCGTACCCGCCGGCCTCCAAGCTGTAGCCCTCGAGCACGGCGGCAGACCGCGTCACTTGCTGTCCGCTTGTCTTGCTCCCGCCCGCGTCGTGCGGAGTTTGCCGACCTCGACCCCGATCCGGTCGAGCAGTTCTTGCCCTCGAAGTCCTTTCGCGATCAGCTTGCCATCCGGACCGATCAGGAACGTCGCGGGAATCCCCGCAACGTGATACCGCTGCGCAACCGGGTGTTTGTCGCCCCCTTTCGCCCACCCCTGCGGCCAGACCATCTCGTGTTGGCGGGCGAACTGGGCGGCGGTACGGGCGTCACGGTCGAAACTGATGCTGATGACCACGAACCCACGATCCCCGTACTTCTGGTACGCCTTTCTCACGTTGGGCAACTCCGCCACGCAGGGGCCGCACCACGTGGCCCAGAAATCCAGCAACACGACTTTGCCGCGGTAGTCGGAGAGCCTGAGCTTCTTGTCGCCGCTTACCGAAGCAATCTCGAAATCCGGCGCGATGCCCCCCGGAAACACCCCCAGCAGCTCGACCTTTTCGATGTTCAGCGTCCACGCCGATTTCCCCGCCGACACGACCACGTCCCTGACCAGGGATACGTCCTGGGGCCCCGGCCCTCACCCCGGCGCGACACGCCGCGCGTAACGCACCAAATGCAATCTGCGCTTGCCCGGCGGAACGTGGGCGATCGAGTAGCGACCCTCCTTGTCCGCCAGCGCCCCCAGGGTCCACCCATCCGGCGTATCGACCATCACGTTGACGTAGGGCAACGGCTTGCCCGCCGCGTCCCGAACCTGCCCGCTCAGAACCGTCCCCCCTTCTTCCGGCGGCACGATCCGAAGCGTCTTGCCCGCCTCCGGTACGATCGTGCGGGCCAGCAATGTCGCGTGGTAACGGTTCTGCCGGCAATACTCCGTAACCTCCACGCGATACCGATATTCGGGCAGCAGCGTCACATGCCGCGCCCGGTTGTAGTACGACAAATCGACCCGCGCCGGCCACGGCTTGCCCGGCAACGATCCGGCGGAACGCTCCACGGATTGTGTCTCCGCGTGGAGCCCCACGATTCTCCAGTACCCGACTCGGTCGACGGCCGAAAGGTTCGCTTGCGCCGGCTCATCGATTTCGATCCGCAAGGGCTTGTCCCTGTAGTCCGCCGGACGAACGTCGGTCAGCAACGCGAATCCCACGTCCCGCATCCCGACAACGATGTTGTACTTGCGCTTCGTCGAAGCGAAATTGCGCAGCGTGAAGCGGCCTTGGGTGTCGGTGTATCCTTGGCAAACGGTCCGGCCGTTTCGGCGGGGAAAGAACCAGAGCACCCGTTTCCGCGGGCCGAAAGCCTCGATCTTGCCGTTGCGGACTACGATCCTTCCCTTTTTCGCGTCCGCCATCGCCACTGCCGCACCCACAACCGGCTTGCCGTCACGCTTGCGAACGACGACGCCCGAAAGCCGGTGAACTCCCGCCTTCCCGGCCGAGTCGGCCCCGCGGGCCGGCGACGGCGAAACGTCCTGGGCCCGAACCAGTACCGAGCCGATCGGGAGAATCCAAAGAGCCGCGGCGAGCGTGATCCCCGTCGTGGGTCGCACCGTTACCAGACGCATGGCATGTCTCCCCTGGGCTCTTGGGCCAAATCGTGCGATCCCGCAGCCCGAGCGGCATCGCGGTGGGACGTTGGGGCCGGCCGAGCCCGCAATCGCGCAACACAGACTTCACTGCGTCTCGCGCTCATATTCTTGTACTGGAGATTCTGGACTTGGTCGCACGGTTTCGTAAAGACTTTTCTGCGCGGCTCGCCGCCGACACAACCGCCTCCGAAACCGCCCCCAGGTTACCCCGGTGTTCCGCCGGGCCGGCGCCGGGGAGCCACGATACACAGCAACACCCCGAGCAACGCCAGCGCGGCGGCCGCCGCCACCCAAGCGCCCGGCAGCACCTCGTCGCTGCCCGCGGCCGGGAAGCCGTAACGTGCCAACCACCGATTGAGCCCGAGCGGATGCGTCGCGAGGATGCTCAACGCGTTGTGCAGAAAGTGCGCGATCATCGCCGGCCAGATCGACTGGTACCGCACGACCAACGTCCCCAGGATCAATCCCAGCACGGTCGTCGGAATCATCCGGTACGCGCTGTAATGCGCCATGCCGAACGCCAGAGCGACAATCACGACGGCACCGGCGTTGCCCACCGACCCGCGCAACCCGCTGAGAGCGTACCCGCGGAAAAACAGCTCCTCGCACAGCGCCGGCACGAGCGCGAGAAAGAACACCAGCACCAGCGGGTTCACGTCGTTCATCCACGCCATCGCGTCGTTGAGGGCCTGCGCCATGCGCGGATCCATCGGCATCAACCGGGACTGAATCGCCGACCAACGCAACGCGAGAATCCACGTCGAGCAGCCGAAGCACAAACCCGCTACCACACCACGCAGACCAGGCGCCTGGAGGCGAAACGTCGTCGTCGGATTCACGCGCATATACCGCGCCGCCAGCCACGGCCCCATGGCGAACAACACCACGATCGTCAGCGCAATGGCGTTGAGATAGCGCAGCCCCTGGTTGAGACCGGACTTGGCGATTTGCTGTTGAATGAAGAAATTGAGCGAGTAAACGATCGTGACCACCAGCAACGCCTGCGCCGCCGACGGTACCGCCCGTGGCTTGAAGAACCGCCGCTGAAACACGGTCTTGACCGAGCCCGAATCCGCGAACAGCACCGCTTCTTGCCCAAAGAGTTTCGCCGCAATCGCGACCGCCGCCGCCGCGTACAGGCTCGTGGATAGCAAGACCAGCGCAATCGCCGAATAGTCGAACCGCGCCAGGAACAACTCCCGCGTGAGCACGACGATGTTCGCGACCGGCATGATGACGATCGGCCCCTCGAGCCGCGTGCCCGGCAGGATGCCCACCACCCCCGGTATCAACGCCCCCATCATCACCGGCACGATGTAGTTCTGAGCTTCCTTGAAACTGCGCGCGAAACTGCACACCGCCAACAGCATCGCGGAAAACATCACCGCCAGCGGCAACAGCAACACCAGAATCCAACCCAGCGACGAAAGCGGAATCGTCAGTTGCGTGCCCTGCGTCAGCAGCGAGCCCAGCCCGCCAAGATAGATCGTCCCCCCGATCGACAGCAGGTTCAAAACCGCGCTGAGCATCCCGATGATCGTCACCACGATGAACTTGCCCGCGATCAGGTCCACCGTCGGAACCGGCGCCACCATCAGCGTTTCCAGCGTGCCACGCTCACGCTCACCCGCCGTCAGGTCGATCGCCGGGTAGATCGCCCCCGTGATCGTCATGATGATCAGGATCAACGGCACGATCTGCCCCAGCACCGCACCCGCCATCCGCTCCGGCGAGGCCACGTTCAACTCGCTCGTGGCGATCGGCCGAACGAAATCGACCGAAAGCTCCGCGGCGGCCAGCCGCTGGCGCAGTAGAAAAAGGTTCGCGCGGTCGAGAATGCCCTCGATTCCAGCCGCGGCGATCTGGCTCCGAATGTCGCTGTCGTCGAAAACAACCAGCACGGGCGTCGAGCCGCGGTCGCCGGGCAGCGGCGGCTCTCCCTTGACGAGCACTCCCGCGTGAGCGGTCCCATCCGTCACCGCCTTCACCACATCCGGCACGACCCACACGTCGTATTCCGGCGGAACGTTGCGCACACCAGCCCGCGCCGACTGAGCCCCCGTCTGGATCGGCGGTTCCCCCGCAGCCGGCGGCCTCTCCCCGGTCGGCTTCTTGCCGTCGGAACGCCCCGCCTCCACGACCTCCTCGGCCGGTGCGCTCGTCGGTCCGCTGCGCCGCGCCGGATCGCTGTCGATCAGTCGGCGCAGCCACGCTTGGACCTTCTCCGACGCCACCGCTACGTCGTACTTTTCTTTCACCAGTTGACTGACTTGGGCCTCGAACGCCTGGATCGAGCCCAGCATCAACACGGGATACACCACCATCGGCACCAACACCATCGCGAGGACGGTGCGGCGATCGCGGAGCGTATCCACCAGCTCCTTGCGCCAGACGGTATTAATCCGCGAAAACCGGCTCATCGGCTCCGACCAGGGCCAGGAAAACCTCGCTGAGCCGTCGCCGGCCCGTTTGTGCTCGCAGCGTGTCGAGATCGCCCTCGGCGATCAACCGCCCTTCGTGAATCAAGCCGATTCGCCGACACATCTGCTCGATTTCGTCGAGCGCATGCGTGGAAAGCAGCACGGCCTTGCCCGCGTCGGCCTGCGTGCGAATCAGCTCCAGGATCAATCGGTTGGTCAGGACATCCAGCCCCAGCGTCGGCTCGTCCATGATGAGGATGGGCGGGTCGGCGATCAGCGCCCGCGCGATGTTGACCCGCTGCTTCTGCCCCGTGGAAAGTGCGCCGCACCGCAGCTTGAGAAAATCCTTCATCCCCAACCATTCGACCAGCCCTTCGATTCGTGCCCGCGCGACCGCCGGCGCCAGGCCATACAACGCCGCGAAATATTCCAGGAACTCCAGCGGCGAAAGACGCAAGTACAGCCCCGTATTCGCGGTCAGGTAGCCGATACGACGCTTCACCCGCTCCGGATCGTCGGTCACGTCCTCGTCGGCGATATACACCCGGCCGGCCGTCGGACGAAGCAAACCGCTGATCATGCGCAAGGTCGTGGTCTTGCCGGCGCCGTTCGGACCCAGCAACCCGTAGATCTGGCCCGCGCGCACCTCGAAGGACACACCATCCACCGCCGTTTTCTCGGTACCGTCGGGGTTGGGAAAGACTTTGGTCAGTCCTTCGATTCGTATCATCGCCGCTTCCCGAGACACCCCCCGTCACGGCCTGCCACCCGCCGCCACGATCGGGCCGATAATCACACGAGCA
>JALSRY010000070.1 GCA_026984555.1 Phycisphaerae bacterium | reverse complement strand
CGCGTCGGCCCCCTGGGGGTTGCCCAGGTTTCTTCGAGGCGCAACCGCCCGCCACGGCTGGGCTTTCGCTGCCGGAACAGGGTTTCAGCCGGGGGACGGGTGGCTCCTCGACACTGTGAACGGCGGGGAGCGATGCGCCGCCGTAACCCCACCGCAAGACTTATCGGCTCTGCGGACGATAGAATGGGGAAAATGGGTGGTACGTCCGATGCAGGCTGGTTTCAGCCGCCGGGGGACGCCCCGCGACAGACAAGGAGTGCCGCGTGCTGGCCACGTTTCCGAAAGAACTGGAAGAGCAGCGCAAGATCATCGAGGAAACCGCGCGAGCCGAGGGGCTCGATTTCTTCGAAACGATCTTCGAAATGCTCGATTTCGACCAGATGAACCAGATCGCGGCGTACGGCGGGTTCCCGACCCGTTATCCGCACTGGCGCTTCGGGATGGAGTACGAGCGGCTCAAGAAGCAGCACTCCTACGGGCTGGGCAAAATCTACGAGATGGTCATCAACAACGACCCCTGCTACGCCTACCTGTTGACCGATAATACCGCCGTGGACCAGAAAACCGTCATGGCCCACGTCTACGCCCATTGCGACTTCTTCAAGAACAACGTCTGGTTCAGCAAGACCAATCGCAAGATGATGGACCAGATGGCCAACCACGCCACGCGGGTCTGGCGGCACATCGACCGGCAGGGTTACGAGGAGGTCGAGCGGTTCATCGACGTCTGCCTGTCGCTGGAGAACCTGATCGATCCCTACGCCCCGTTCATGCGCCGTCAGCCCGAGCCGCGCACTTCGCGCGAGAACGAGGCGAAATCGGTGCGGGGCGAGGCCGAGGATCGCGTCGTGCGTTACCGCGCCAAACCCTACATGGAACGCTACATCAACCCCCCCGAACAGCTCCGCGCCGACCGCGACGAGCAGATCGAGCAGATGCAGGCCCAGCAGGAACGTTTCCCGGCGGCGCCGGAGCGCGACGTGCTCGGCTTCCTCCTGCGCTACGCTCCCCTCGCGGACTGGCAGGCGGACATCCTCGCGATCATCCGCGAAGAAGCGTACTACTTCGCCCCGCAGGGCCAGACCAAGATCATGAACGAGGGCTGGGCGACCTACTGGCACTCCTACATGATGACCCACTACCACCTGCGCGACGACGAGCTGATTACCTACGCCGATCACCATTCCGGCACGCTGGCCACCGCGCCCGGGCGGCTCAACCCCTACAAGATGGGCGTCGAGCTGTTCCGCGACATCGAGGATCGGTGGAACAAGGGCCGCTTCGGCAAGGAATACGACGAGTGCGCCGACCTCGAACGCCGGCGTAACTGGAACATCGAGCTCAACGAGGGCCGCGAGAAAATCTTCGAGGTCCGCCGCGTCCACAACGACGTCACCTTCATCGACGAGTTCCTTACGCCCGAGTTCGTCGATCGCTACAAGCTCTACCACTACCGGCAGGATCCCACCACCGGACGCATGGTCGTCGTCAACCGCGATTTCGACACGATCAAGCAGACGATGCTGTTCATGCTGACCAACCACGGCCAGCCCTACATCTACGTCGTGGACGGCAACTACGCGAACCGCGGCGAGCTCTACCTCGCGCACAAACACCTGGGCATCGACATCGACATCAAGTACGCCAGCGCCTGCCTCCAGAACCTCCAGCGCATCTGGCGCCGCCCGGTCCACCTCCAGGCACGCATCGACGACGAAATGGTCCTCTTCACGAGCGAGGGCGACGAAATCAAGCAGCAGAAGATCAAGGACGACCTTCCCAAACCCGCCCACGAGTCGATCCGCTGAGCTGCGACCCGGGGGCCGGCGGCCCACCGCCGGTCTCTGGAGAAAGCCCCTGTTTTCGGGTATCACTGGCGCGACCATGAGCGCCAGGAAACCCACCACCTACCGCGACGCCGGCGTCGATCTCGACGCCGCCGACCAGCTCGTGCAACGCATCGGTCCCGCGGTGCGCAGTACCTACGGGCCCCAGGTGCTGCCCAGCCACGGCGGGTTCGCCGGCTGCTTCCGCCTCGATCACGACAACCGCCTGTTCGCCGGCACCCTGCGCGACCCGGTGCTGGTTTCCTGCACCGATGGCGTCGGTAGCAAGGTGCTCATCGCCGCCCATACCAACCGCTACGACACCGTGGGGATCGACCTGGTCGCGATGAGCGTCAACGACCTGCTCACCTGCGGAGCCCAGCCGTTGTTTTTCCTGGATTACATCGCGATACCGCGGCTCGATCCCGAACGCGTCGCCACGCTGGTCGAGGGCGTCGCCGCCGGCTGCAAGCTCGCCGGTTGCGCCCTGCTCGGGGGCGAGACGGCCGAAATGCCCGACCTCTACCACCGCGACCATTTCGACCTCGCCGGGTTCGCCGTCGGGGTGGTCGATCGCGAACGCATGCTCGATTCACGCCGCGTGCGCCCGGGCGACCTGCTCATCGGCCTGCCGTCCAGCGGCCTGCACGCCAACGGCTACAGCCTCGTTCGTCGCCTGCTGCTCCGGCGGGCGGGCTTGCGCCTCGACCGCGCCGCTCCCGGCCTCGGCCGCCCCCTCGGCGATGTGCTCCTCGAACCCACCACGATTTACGTCCGCCCCGTGCTGACAGCCCTGGCCCACTACCGCCGCCGACCACCGATCCACGCCATGGCCCACATCACCGGCGGCGGACTGCCCGGCAACCTCCCGCGCGTCTTGCCCGGGAACTGCGACGCGGTCGTCGAACGCGGCTCCTGGTCGATTCCGCCGATCTTCGGCCTGATCGAACACTACGGCGTCGACGAAGAGGAAATGTACCGCGTGTTCAATATGGGAATCGGATTCGTTCTAATCACGCGAGCGCGGTCCGCAGCCACGATCCAACGCCTTCTCGAACGGGCGGGAACCACGCCGCGCATCATCGGCCGCATCCGCCGCGGACGCGGTCGAGTGGAGATACGCTGAATGATCGAGCAGACTACCGCCGCCCCCGCCGTCTTCCGTCGCTCCTGGCTCGCCCGCGGGGCGATCATGTTCGGGATCGTGCTCGGAGGACTCGTCGCGGGCTGTCAACGCCCGCACGATGCGCTCCCCGTGCTCACCGACGTACCCTACGAAGCCCGCGATTGGCAGTTCGCCCGCCACCCGGGCCGGCGTCTGCTCACCACCCACTACGACATTCGCACAACCGTCCGCGATCCGGTGTTGATCGAGTCGATCCCCCAGGCGGTCGAAACGGCCTACCGCTACTACCGCAGCCTCGTCCCCGCTGCCGGCCAACCTTCCGCCCCCATGCGCGTCTATCTGTTCGCCCGGCGCGACGAATGGACCGCCTTCACCCGCCGCTTCGCCGGCGACCGTGCCGCGACACTGCTCAAGATTCGCCACGGGGGCTATTCGGAACATGGCGTCTCCGTGATCCAGTACGTCGCCCATTCGGTGACCTTCCCCCTCCTGACGCACGAAGGATTCCACCAGTACGTCTACTGCTGTGTCAAACACCGCATGCCCGCGTGGCTCAACGAGGGACTGGCGACGATGTGCGAGGGCCAACGCTGGTCCGGCACCGGACTCCAGGCTTTCGACCCGTGGTACAACCCCGCCCGACGCAACGCGCTGGCCGATGCCCTGTTGCGCAACGAGCTGATCCCGCTCGACGAACTTCTCGCGATGAACGCCGGCCATGTCGTCGGCGGTTCGACCCGACGAATCAGCACCTACTATGCCCAGGTCTGGGCCTTGGTGCTCTTCCTGCGCGAGGGGGCCGGCGGTGCCTACGCCGAACGGTTCGACCACCTGCTGCACACGCTCGGCCGCGAAGACCTCGCCCCTTACGCCCGGGCCGCGTATGTCAAGACCAGGAACCCCGGCGACTACAGCCTGGGCCGCGGCGTCTTCGAGGCCTTCTTCGGCCACGACCTCGCGCACGTCCAGCAACAGTACATCGAGTTCATCCGCCGCCGACTCGTTGGCCCACGCAAGAAAGACCTGCTCGAAATCGTCCGCGCCACCGACCCGCCCGCGCCGCTCATTCGCCGATGACCGCCGCCGCGCACGTTACGTGCGTCTCGGTCTCCCTGCTGACCGCTTGGTGGTAGCGCAGCACCCGCACCGGCCGCTCGGGCAGTGCCCGCGCAGCGGCATAGATGCAGCCGGCACTGCATACCCGGGTCGGGTTGCCCCGCTCGGCCAGCGTCTTGAGAAAACCCTGCTCGTCGCGCTGTTCGAGCAGCTTGAGCAGGTATGTGTCGCTCCCGCGAACCGATTCGAGAAACTCCTCGGTCGTCGGTTCCTCGTCGCCGAAGCGCTGACCGACATGACTCAGGTCCGCCCCCGCGATGACGACGGTTCGGCGATCGTCGCGAGCCAACAGGTCCGCCAGCGCGTCGGCGAAATCGCCCAGGTCCGGTCCGCGCCCGTCGTAGGGCTGCGTGCCCGTCGGACCGCACGGGTCCGGACACAACAGCGGGACGATCGAAAAAGGATGCTCGGGCTGGACCGCTTGCACCATGTGCACCTGGAGTTCGACCGAGTGCTCCGCCGCATGGTCGAACTCGTGCTCACACAGCGGCTGGCCCAGCATCGACTCCAGCCGGTCGATCATTTCACGATCGGTCGTCGCGCGGCCCAGCGGCGTCTGGTAGTCCTTGCGCGTCGCCACCACCGACGCCGACCGGCCGAAGTGGTTGGTCCCCAGGATCACGTAGCGCTCGGCCGGTGGCGCCTGGGCCAGCGTGGCGTAGGCGTCGGCATAACAGGGGCGCCCCCGCTCATAATCGAGGTGGGGAGCGATCAGCCCGCGCAGATCACCGACCGCCGCCGCTTCGCCCTCCTCGACGATCTCCTCGAGCAGCACGCGCAGCCTCGTCCCGTCGGGATAGTGGGCGCGGTTGTCGCGGGCGTCGCGAC
>JALSRY010000069.1 GCA_026984555.1 Phycisphaerae bacterium | reverse complement strand
GGGTGACGCCTTGGCCACCCCCAGCGGAGACGCAGGCGTGCGTATCGTCGTGACGGGCAGTTCCGGGTTGATCGGTACCGCGGTGGTGCGCTCCCTGCGCGCCCGCGGCGACGACGTCCAGCGACTCGTGCGCCGCGCCCCCGCCGCACCCGACGAAACCTTCTGGGATCCCGCGGCGAACGCGCTCGATGCGGCGAAGCTGGCCGGCACCGACGCCATCGTGCACCTCGCCGGCGTCAACGTCGCCACGCATCGCTGGAATGCGCGGAGAAAAACGCTCATCCGCGACAGCCGCGTATGTAGTACGCGCCTGCTGAGCGAAACGATCGCGGCCCTCGCGCCGCCCCCTCCCACGCTGATCTGCGCCTCCGGCGTGAGCTACTACGGACACGACAACGACCGTTGGTTCACGGAATCCGACCCCCCGGGCACGGGCTTCCTCGCCGACGTGTGCCGGCAGTGGGAAGCCGCCGCCGAGCCGGCCCGAGCCGCCGGGATACGGGTCGTCCACCTCCGCATCGGCGTCGTGCTCAGCACCGCCGGCGGTGCGCTGCCGAGAATGCTCAAGCCAGTGCGGCTGGGGCTCGGCGGACCGATCGGCAGTGGCCGGCAGTTCATGAGCTGGATCACGCTGGACGACCTGGTGCGCGTGGTTGCATTCGTACTCGACCACCACGAATTGCGCGGGCCGGTCAACGCCGTCGCCCCGCAACCCGTGACCAACCGCGAGTTCATGCGGGCGCTCGGCCGTGTCCTGCACCGCCCGGTCTGGCTGCCGCTGCCGGCGTTTGCCGTCCGGATGGCGCTCGGCGAGATGGGACGCGAGCTCTTGCTCGGCAGCCTGCGCGTCCGGCCGGCGCGTCTTCTCGACGCCGCCTTCGACTTCGCCTGCCCCGCGATCGAACCGGCCCTGCGGCAACTGCTCGGTCCGTAAAACGGTCGAGATCGGCGCTCCCCGCGCACAGCCGCGGGCCGCCCCCCCGCCTCGCCGGTGATCGCCACGGCCGGACCACGAAACGAATCGAAGCACCGTACAAAGCACATGGACAGGGAGAAACCATTGAAACCACAATACGAAGTCGGAGTCATCGGCGCCGGCAATGCCGCCGAAGGAATCGTCCACGGGCTGCTGCGCAACAGCGTACTGCTCGACGACCGGATCATCGCGTCGGACCCGGACGCGGCCCGCCGCCGGGTGTTCGCCGATCGTTTCCACATCGACGTCACCGCCGACAACCGCGAGGTCGTGGCCAACAGTTACCTGCTCCTGTTGGCCGTCAAGCCGCAGGTCTACCGGTCCGTCGTGGCCCGGTTCGCCGACCTCCTCCGCGAAGACCAGGTGGTGGTGTCGATCATGGCGGGTGTCTCGACGCACGCGTTGGAGGCCTGTTTCCCGAACATTCGGGCACGGGTCGTGCGGGTCATGCCCAACCTCGCTTCGCACGTCGGCGCCGGGATGGCCGGCGTGTGTCCCGGACGTCACGCCGGCGAAGCCGACCTCCTGAGAGCGCAGCGCATCTTCGATGCCGGGGGCAAGAGCATTCACATCGAAGACGAAGCGCTCATGGACGCCGTGACCGCCGTATCGGGAACCGGCCCCGCCTACTACTACTTCTTCACGGAAGCGATCGTCGAGGCCGCCCGCCAGATCGGGCTGCCCCCGCAATTCGCCGACCTGCTCGCCAAGCAGACGTGCCTCGGCGCCGCCCGCATGATGCTCGAAACCGGCGAACCGCCCGACGTGCTCCGCGAAAAGGTCACGTCGCCCGGTGGCACCACGGCCGCCGCGATGAAGTCCCTCACGCAGCAGAAAGCCTTCGAGGCCATTGTCGCCGCCGTCCGCGCCGCGTTCGAACGCAGCCGCGAGCTGGGCTCCTGACGTCCCCGGCCGGCTTTCCGCAAAACACCGGCCGGCCCGTCGAAGCCCCTGCGACATCGGAGCGAGCGCCCCCCCAAAAAAAGCGACCCGCCCCATCGACACCCGGATGTTGAGCCCGTCGCGGGTTGGCTTTACGATTCGCGCATTATGAGCGAAACAACCATCGAAACACGCGACCACATCGGGATCATTCGGCTCAACCGCCCGGACAAGCTCAACGCGCTCAACACCACGCTGATGACGCAGGTGATCGAAGCGCTCGAGCAATTCGACCGCGACAACAACATCCGCTGCATGTTGCTCGCGGGCGACCAGCGGGCCTTCGCCGCCGGCGCCGACATCAACGAAATGGCCGACGCCACCATGATCGAAATGCACCATCGCAACATGTTCGGCCGCTGGGACCGCATCAAGAAAATCCGCAAACCCATCGTGGCGGCGGTCAGCGGCTACGCCCTCGGCGGGGGCTGCGAGCTGATGATGTGCTGCGATATCGTGGTCGCCTCCGAAACCGCCAGGTTCGGCCAGCCCGAGGTCAACCTCGCGATCATCCCCGGCGCCGGGGGAACGCAGCGACTCACCCGCGCCATCGGCAAGGCCCGCGCCATGGACCTGATCCTCACCGGGCGCATGATTACGGCCGACGAGGCGCTCGCGATGGGCCTCGTCAGCCGCGTGGTGCCCGCGGAACAGTGGTTCGACGCAGCGCTCCAATTGTGCCAGGAGCTTTGCGAAAAAGCGCCCATGGCGCTCCAGGCCGGCAAGGACGCCGTCAACAGCGCTTTCGAAACCACGCTCACCGAAGGCATCGAAGTCGAGAAGAAGCTGTTCTACATGCTCTTTGCCACTGACGACCAGACCGAGGGCATGCGCGCATTCGTCGAAAAACGCAAGCCGGTGTTCGTCGGTCGCTGATCGTCGCGCGGCCCGCCGCCGGCGCGCGTCCTATTCATCCAGGTGCTGGCACGTGCCACACGCATGCGCCAGCTCTTCCTCGGCCAGCCGGCGAATCTCGCGGTAGCGCACCGTTTGCAACGCTTTGGCCTGCGGGCCGGCCTTGGCCCCACGCGAACTGAGCCCCAGCGTCTGCTCCAGCAGCGCCGGCCCGTCCTCGAACCCGGTGGCGAACACGGTCGGCTCGAGCGCCCCGCCCCGAAAATCCTGCTCACCCGCCAGATCCCACGCCGACCCCGTCGTGTCCATCAGATCATCGTGGTTCACCGTGTGGTACAGGCCCAGCAGGTGGCCCAGCTCGTGGCTGGCGACATTCGCGATCATTACACCCATCTCCTCGGGCGTCAGCTTCATCGTCCGATAGGGCCCGAAATTCTCGATATACACCATCGCCGCTTGCGAGCGGTCCTGGTTGTAGTTGTCCACGTCGTCCGCCAGGCCCAGCAAACCCGCCGAACGAGCCCCGAAATGAACGACCGAAACCGGCCCATCCGGCAGCGGCCCGTCGTCGGAAGTCAGAATCGTCACGTTGTACGCCGCATAATCGGCCCGCATCTCCCGAACGATCGACGCCTTGATTTCCTGCGTCGCGTCGGCATACATCTCGTCGATCATCCCCCCCCGCAGCGGCGCGAACGAAACCGGCTCCTGGTTGTGAACCACCACACCCGCCCCACCCGCGAAATTGAGCCAAACCACCTGGGCGCGCGGCGGCGGCACACTCTGCCCCGGACGCAGCGTCGCCTTCAGGTGAAACGTCCCCCCGTCGTAGCCCGCCGGCGGCATCACACCCAGGTACACATGCTCCGTATCCGCCCGCACCACATGCTGCAACATGCGGTTATAGGACATGTACGTCCGCATCAACAGGTTGTTGTTCGCGTCGAACAGCACGACGACGAACGGACCCGAAAGCGACCCGTTGACCGTCACCGTCCAACCGTCACCACGCACACCCGGCCCAAGATCGTACAGCCGGTACGTCCCCGCCCCGCTGAACGTCCCCGCAAACGTCCGCGACGTTTGCCGCGATTCCGTCGGCGGATCGGCCGCCGGCACGCCGGACACGTCCTCCCCCGAGACCGCCGGTGCGCCCGCGGGCGCGGCCTCACTCGATGCGGACAACACCGCCCCCAGCACGTCGCCGCCGCCGGCGGCATCCACCGCTTGGGGCGCGCAGCCCGGAACCAGGAACATCCCCGCGATCAGCGCAATGGCGATAAGAAGCGGTCGCATCTTTCCTCTCCCTCTTGGCCCCACACCGACCGGCGCGCACCACCCCGGGCGACGATCGGACAGATCGCCGCCGACGAACTCGCTCGGCTCGAGGCTCGGTGATTCGCGCCGGCTTGGGCAGCCGGCCGGTCGCTTCGGTGTGCGACTGCTTGAAGTATCGAAATCACACAAGAGAGATGAGAAATGCGACAGGCGAAAAAGACGGGAAAATCAACAGCCCATGCTTGACACGTCCGCCAGCGGCCTGCCCACCGCCGATAACGTGCCCCCCGCCCCCCAACTGCCGTTTCGCCCCCGCGGGTCCGACCTACTGATGCCTCGCGCGGATTGGTCCGATGAACACGGATGAAGTGCGGGCCGGCCGGTCCGCCCCACGGTCGCCTGTTCTGGATGGAAGCACGACTATGGACGCCGATGAAATCGTAAGACTCACGCCGGACGCTATCCGCGAGCTGATCGACTCACGCCGCATCAACGCCCAGCCCAAGCAGCCGCCCGGATCACGCCGCGAAGAACGCTGGCCCTTCCCCGGCACCGTCGAGGTATGGCTTCCGGATGAGTGCTACGGCGAGCGACACCTCCTCGCGACGCTCCACAACCTGAGCCTCAACGGGCTCGCGATGCGCACCCGCCGGCCGATCCCCACCTCAACCCGCCTCGCACTGGCAATCCACCAGCCCGAGCTGAGCTGCTACGGACACGGAATCGTCCGCCACTGCACCCGCGCATCGGTCGGCTACCTCATCGGCGTCGAGTTCTTCTACCACGGAGAAGAAGGCCCCTGATCCAGCCATCGGGCATACCGAACCCGCGACCGCCGGCCCCCATCGGGCCGTT
>JALSRY010000068.1 GCA_026984555.1 Phycisphaerae bacterium | reverse complement strand
GGCCTCATCGAGCATCTGGCGAGCGGCGATGCTCAGGTACGCCAGATCGCCCGAGTCGAGCCGGATGCCGATCAGGTCGTGGCCGCGAGCGCGTAGTCGGCGACCGACCTCGATGGCGTGCCGCACGCCTTCGAGCGTATCGTAGGTATCGACCAGAAAGACGCAGTTGTTCGGCATTGCGCGGGCGTACGCCTCGAACGCTTCCTGTTCGTCGCCGAACGCCATCACCCAACTATGGGCGTGCGTACCGCGCACGGGAATGCCGAAGTGCTTGCCGGCCAGGACGTTGGACGTCGCCGCGCATCCGCCGACATAAGCGGCCCGGCTGACCGCGAGTCCCCCGTCGATCCCTTGCGCCCGGCGCAGGCCGAACTCGAGCACCGGCCGTCCGCGAGCGGCACCACACACCCGGGCGGCTTTGGTCGCAATCAGCGTCTGGAAGTTGATCAGGTTCAGCAGTGCGGTTTCGACCAGTTGTGCGGGGATGATCGGCCCGCGAACACGCACGAGCGGTTCCTGGGCGAAGACGACCGTACCCTCCGGGATGGCGTCTACGTCGCAGGCGAAATCCAACCCGGAGAGATAATCCAGGAACGCCGCCTCGAACAAGGGTCGGCCGTCATTGCCGCGCAGCGTCGCCAGGTAGGTCAAGTCGGAATCGTCGAAACGAAAATGCTCCAGAAAATCGACCACCCACGCCAATCCACAGGCAATCGCGAACCCTCCGCCGAAGGGATTGTCACGGAAGAACAGGTTGAAAACCGCCTCACGCCGCGCGATTCCGGACTTCCAGTAACCATAGGCCATCGTCAACTGGTAGAGATCGGTCAGCAGCGTGAGCGAGCCGCGGTAGATTTCGCTCGGAACGCTCATACTCGGTCCTTCGCAGGGATGGCGCCCGCCGGTCAACCCGAAACAACCGGGAGGTTGCGTCGCCGGCGAGGCGGGTCGATCGGGCGGTAATACTGGTCCCGTTGCCGCGGCTCGAAACCCGCGTCGCGAATCAGTCGACGGATTGCCTGCTCATCGAGCCGAAACGTCGTGCCGGCGGCGGAGACGACGTTCTCCTCCATCATCACCGAACCCATGTCGTTGGCACCGAATAGCAACGCCAATTGACCGATCTTCGGCCCCATCGTCACCCAGCTCGACTGGATGTTCGGGATATTGTCGAAATACAGCCGCGCGAGCGCGAGCATCACGAGGTACTCGTGCGCGTCGGCCAACAGCAGGTGCTTGCCGTCCGGTCGCGGGCGCTCGGCGACGGTGGGATCGATCGGCATGGGTTTCCAGCGGCCCAACGGCGTGTTCTCCGGTTGAAACGGCCAGTGGATGAACGCGACGAACCCACCCGTCTCGTCCTGGAGCTCGCGCAGTCGTCGCATATGCTCGATACGCTCCTCGATCGTCTCGATGTGGCCGAACATCATCGTGCAACTGGTTTTCATGCCCAGCCCGTGTGCGGCGCGCATGACGGCGAGCCACTGGTCGGCCGTGGCTTTGCCCTGTCCGATCCGCCGGCGCACACGCTCGACCAGGATCTCACCCCCTCCGCCGGGAATCGTGTCCAACCCCGCGTCGCGCAGGCGCGCCAGCACCTCGCGCAGCGGCATATCGTAAACCTCGTGAAAAGCCCAGATCTCCGGCGGACTGAACGCGTGAATATGAATCGCGGGATAGTTGCGTTTGATGAAACGCAGCAGGTCGAGGTACCACGAGAAAGGCAGCCCTTGCCCGCTGGCATGACCCGCGGCCGGCACCAGTCCCCCCTGCATGAGAATCTGCGTCCCCCCGATGTCGAGCAATTCCTCGATCTTGCGGCCGATTTCTTCGTAGCTCAGGATGTAGGTGCCTTCCTCCCCCGGCGAGCGATAAAAGTTGCAAAACGTGCAGCGGGCGGTGCAGACGTTCGCGTAGTTGATATTGCGATCGACAACATAGGTCCGCCAAGGCTCGGGGTGCATCGCGAGCGTGCGCGCATACGCCATCCGGCCGAGCTCGTGAATCGAGGCCTCCTCGTACAGCTCGAGTGCCTCGGCGTCGGAGAGGCGTGCCGCGCGGGGCGTCGGCCGGCCGGCTGATCCTGTCTGCTGGTCGCTCACCGGGCTTCCTTCGGGGTGCTTGCCTGGAAACATCACTGCCGGATTGTATCGACCGCGGCGGGAGCGCGCAGCCCGGAGGGCCAGGCGATGTGCGTATCGCGTGGAACCAGCCCCGCCCGCGCACACAACGCGGCGAACTGGTCCGCACCCGCCACGGCGCGGGCATCGAGCCGATACGACAGGCAGCGCGTCAAATAACGCCGGGCCAACTCGACCGGCCAGCCGAGCTGCGGCCCGTAGCGCTCGGCAATCGCGGCGGCTTCGGCCACACCGCGGTCCCGAGCCTCTGCAAGTAACGTCGAGAGCGCGCCGGTTCCCCGCAGATCGAATGCGTCGGCCTTGATGGCCCAAACCGCAAACACGAACGGCAAACCGGTGTGCTGGCGCCAGGCGCCGCCCAGATCGACTTCGTACGCGAATCGCCCCCGCGCCGGGTCTACAACCTTGTCGCCGATGAGCAGAACCGCCTCGGCGTCGCCAGAGCGATCATGACGCGGATCGAAGGGCTCCACCTGGAGCGGACGGTCGTAGATTTCGCGCCACAACACGCGAGCCAGGGCGACCGACGTGTGCGAATCGACATCGGCCCGCAACGTGCGGATACGATCGGGGGGCACCTGCGAAAACACCCGCACCGTCATCGTTTCGCCGTCGCAACCGATACACGCATCGGAAACCACCCGGTAGCGTTCGCCGGCGCGTAACACGTCGATGATCGGGACCAGGGCCGCGTCGACCCGATCGCCGTCGAGCCACGCCGGCAACCGGGCCGGCACGTCATACAGCAGAGCCACCCCGTTGTTCGCGTCGAGCCCCGCGATCAGCGGGCGCGCGTTGAGAAACGAAACCACGCCGAGTCGTTGCACCGTGCTTACACTCCATGTCCTGGGTTGCGGCCCCGGCCGTCCGGTCTGCACCGGCAGCCAGGCCGCCCGACCGCCCGCGAGCCTGCCTCTACCACGCTCGCCGCGGCGACAAACCGGCAGTATAGCCGGCGCGTGCGCCGCGGCTCAAACGGGCGGAGACGGTTTCTGAACTTTCATCGGCCCTGAAAGCGCCAGCCCGGGGGCTTGTCCACCGGGCACCGCCGGGCGAATATGAAAGCGATGCTGCTGACCATTCGCGATTTGCAGACACATTTCGTCACGCGCGCGGGCCTGGCGCGCGTTGTGGACGGCCTCTCGCTCGAAATCCCCCGCGGGCGGACCGTCGCTCTGGTCGGGGAATCAGGCTGCGGCAAGAGCCTGACGGCGCTGTCCGTCCTGCGCCTCGTACCACCTCCCGGCCGAATCGTCGGTGGCGAAATCCTCCTGGACTCGACCAACCTCCTGTCGCTGAGCGACCGCGCGATGCGCTCCGTCCGTGGCAACCGCATCGCGATGGTCTTCCAGGAACCGATGACGAGCCTCAACCCCGTACTCACCGTGGGCGACCAGATCGCCGAAGCCCTCCGCCTGCACCGCAAACTGCGCGGGGCGGCACTCCGCCAGCGTTGTATCGCGCTGCTCCGGCGGGTCGGCATCCCCGCGCCCGACCGGCGCGTCAAAGAGTTTCCACACCAGATGTCCGGCGGGATGCGCCAGCGAGTCATGATCGCCATGGCGCTGGCGTGCGAACCCGACCTGCTCATCGCCGACGAACCCACGACCGCGCTCGATGTGACGATCCAGGCCCAGATCATGGCCTTGCTGCGCGAGTTGCAACAGCAGTCGGGTATGTCCGTGTTGCTGATCACGCACGACCTGGGCATCGTCGCCGGGGCGGCAGACGCCCTCTGCGTCATGTACGCCGGACGCATCGTGGAGCGCGGCCCGACACGCGAGCTCCTGGCCGACCCCCGACACCCCTACACCCAGGCCCTGCTGCGCAGCGTACCACGGCTCGACGCGGACACCGGCGGCCGGCGGCGGCTGGAAGTCATCCCCGGCGAAGTGCCCCGCCCGTTGCACCGACCGGCCGGGTGCGCTTTCCATCCCCGATGTGCATACGCCGCCGATCTCCCTCCCTGCCGACATACGCCCCCGCCGCTGGTACGCATCTCCCCCGAACGTGCCTGCGCGTGCCACCTGTGCACGGCGCCGGGCCGAGAGCCGACACCGAGCGACCGCCGGCGATAATGTACGCTGCGCCCCGCTTCGTGTGGGTGCGCGCGCCGAGGTCCGACACCAGGACACGACCACGAGCCGGTCAGCGTTGCGGTTTCTCGTTTTCCGCGGCGGCAGCGGCAACGATGCGCCGCAGGATGTTGCGGTCGTCCAGTTTCCAGCGCGGCACCTTGCGACCATTGATGAAGATCGTCGGTACACTCGTCGCGCCCAGCCGGCGACCCGCCCGGGCGTCGTCGATCACCGCGCGGTGCACCTCGGGCGCCTGCGCCTCCGCCCAAAGGGCCTCGGCATCGAGTCCGGCGCCGGTCGCCGCGGCCTGAATCGCTGCCGTGTCGAACGTGCCCTGGTGCGCGAACATCCATCGGTGCATCGCCCAGTACGCCGTCGCCCCACCCAACCGGCCCGCAGCGCGCACCACATACGCGGCCCGGCAGGCGTCGGGATACTTGGTCGCCTTGCGGACGGCCGGGTTGCACTCCTTGTTGAACGGGAAGTCGTGGTATTCGTACCGCAGGTCGCCACGCTCGGCGAGCAGCTCGCGGATCAGGGCATCCACCTCGGCCGTACCTGGATGGCGCAGATCACCCCACACACAGATGCGCACGCGCGCGTCGCCGGCGCCGAGCGCCCGGTACGCCGGCGCAGGCGGGATGCGCAATCGCCGCCCCTCCTGCCAATCTCCGATCAGCTTCTCCATCGCC
>JALSRY010000067.1 GCA_026984555.1 Phycisphaerae bacterium | reverse complement strand
CCGGGAATGGTTAGCCGGAGTTGGTCGGGCGTTTGCGGCGGTACATGTTTTCGGACGCCGGCCGAGCCGACGCCCCCGCCTTGCGGCCCCCCGACACGCCCTGCCGCGAGAACCGCCCATGCCCGCGGTGATTTTGCCCCCCTCCCGCCCAAACATTTTGAATGCTTTCTCTGACGGGCCGCCGCGCCGGCGGCTCGCCACACAGGACACGGCGCGCGTTGGCGTGGAATCCGCAGGCGTCGGCTCACCCGACGACCCCCGGCCCCGCCACGACCCGCCCACCCGCGGAAGGAAAGCATCATGGGCGTGAAAACGGAAAACGAAGGCCGCATCACGATGATCTGCCCCAACCTCACATGCCGGCGGACGCTCTCCGCGCCCGTGTCGGCCCGCGGACAGGTCATGAAATGCCCCTATTGCGACGCCCCGTTCCGGGTTCCCACCGGCAACGCGTCGCCCGGACCGGACACCAAGAGCGGCAAACAGTAGGCACGCCGGCTCAGGCTTCGGTGGCCTGACCGCTACCCGGAGGGGCAACGTGATGGCATGGTCTTTTCGGAATCGCCGCGGATCGCACTCCGGCCCGCGCCACGCCGCACCGGGATCCACCGGCGGCGTTCCGCCCCACGGGACGCTCTCGCCGGCCGAACGCGAAGCGGACGCCGCAGCGACCGATTGGCAGATCATCCTGCACCTGCGAACGCTCTTCGAGCGTGATCCCCGTCTGATCGAGGCGCTCCTCGAAGACCTCGGGAGCGGCGGGCCGCCTGGGCTGGTCGCCACCGTGCTGGTCGCAGCCCGCGAGGCGCTCGTGGAGCAGCCCGATTCCGCTGATTTGCACTATTTCGCGGCCCGCGCTGCGCTGGCCGACGACCGCCGGAGCGAAGCCCGCGCGCTCGCCGCCCGGGCCGTCGAGCTCGAACCCGGCCATACCGGGGCACTGACGCTGCTTGCCACCACTGGGGACAAACGCCACGCGCCATCCGGCGCGAACACACCCGCACCGGGACGACCGGTGCGGTCTGAGGGAATCGGCGGCCCCGCCGCCGGGGGAAGCGACAGGAGAGGAAATGAGCTACCTGCTTGAGACACTGGGCAAGGGCTTGCTCGGACGATTGCTGACGGCGTTCGAAGAGCAATTCGGTTGCGCTCCGGACGATGATCCGCGGGTTCTCGACCAGCGCCGCCGCGACGCGAGCACATCGTTCGACCTCGCGATTCGGCTTGGCGCGGCCCAACTGCGTGACATGCGGCTCAGCGCCGCCCGCCGGGCATTCGAGGAAGCCCTGGGGCTCGACGGCCCCGAACACCTGCCCCTGATCGGGCTCGCCTGCGTGTACGACGAATGCGGACGACCCGACCGTGTACTCGATCTGCTCCGCCAAGCCGACCACATGTACCCGCACAACGCCCCGGTGGCGTTCTGTATCGGTCAGGTCTGTGAACAGCTCGAACAGGAACAGGAAGCCGTCGCGGCCTATCGCCGCGCCGCCGAGCTCTGCCCCGACCTGCGCAACGCTCACGAACGTTTGGCGGCCATCGCCGTGTATCGCGGTCGTTGGGACGCGGCCCGCGACAGCTACATCGCGTTGGCCGACGCCGAACCCGCTGACCTCGACACGCTCAGTACGCTCGCGGGTCTTCATCTCATGGCCGGCGATCTGCCCGACGCGATCGACACGTTTCAACGCGCCCTGCTGATCGAGCCGGAAACCGACGGCGAAACCCTCGAAATCGCCGCCGAGTTCGAAAACGACGGCGAGCTGCACCGCGCCATCGACACCGTGGAAAAGCTCGTCGCCAAGTACCCCGGCGTCACCGAGTTCCACGTGCACCTCGGCGATCTTTATGTCAAGGTCGGCAACGACGAGGCCGCCGTCGCCGAATACCGCACCGCGCTCGAGCTCCACCCGTCGTTCCTCGAAGCCACTGTCAAGCTGGGCACCCAGCACCTGCGACGCCGCCGCTACGACGCCGCCGCCCGGCTTTTCACGCGTGCCACCGACCTCAACGACCGCTTGCTCGGGGCGTTCGTGGGACTCGGGGTGGCCCAGCACCTCGCGGGCTACGAGGCCGACGCCCAAGCGACATTCGACCTCGCGCTGAGCCTCGCGCCCAACAGTACGCTGCTGCTGGCCGAGTCCAACCGGCTCCACATGATGGCCGTCTCGCAAGCCTGGCAAATGGCCCCGTCCGAAGCACCGGCGGGCCCCGGCGGCGACGGCGCCTTGCTCGAAGCGATCCGCCGCCACCAGCAACTCCTCGTGCGCCACCCGCTGCGCGCCGACCTGCACTATCGCCACGGCATGTTGCTGCGGCAGATCGGGGAATTCGCCTGTGCGGAACAAGCGCTGCGCGAAGCCACGACGATCGCACCCGCGTTCGCGCCGGCCCGGCTCAAGTTGGGCATCGCGATGTTCGAGCTGGGACAACCCGCCGAGGGGCTCAGCGCGTTTCAGCACGCCGTCGTGCCGGACGAAGCCGAAATCCGCCGGCACTACGAGCTGGCGCTGCTCTACTCCCAGTACAGTCGTTTCGAGTGGACGCTCGAAAGCTTCGAAGCCACGCTCACCGGCTGCGTCGGCGCTGAGGATTTTCGCCACAACCTCGCCCTGGCCCTCCAGAACGTCGGCCTCGTGGACCGCGTCGAGGCGACCTGGCACGGCATTTGCGAGCTGACCTCCGCCGGTCCTCCGCCCGGCATTCGCGACCGGATGCCGACCATGTAAGTGCGGATCACACCGGCGTGCCGCCGGGTTTCGCCGCGCCGGCCGCCGGTGGCATCGCTCCCCCGAAGCATGCCGCCGGCGCCGGCCGGGCTATAATGCCGCCATGCGTATTCTGCTCACCAATGACGACGGCATCCTCGCCCCCGGGATCGAAGCGCTTCACCGCGCCTTGGCCGAACTCGGCGATATCGCGGTGGTGGCTCCCGAAACCTCGCAATCGGCTGTTGGCCACGCCATCAGCGTACTCACGCCCATGGCGGCGCACCGCGTGCGGGTGCGCAACAGCTTCGAAGGATGGAGCGTCGACGGCCGCCCCGCCGACTGCGTGAAGCTGGCCATGCTCGAACTGCTCGACAAGCCGCCCGACTATGTCGTCAGTGGTATCAACGCGGGCGTCAACACCGGTATCAACATCCTGTACAGCGGGACGGTCGCCGGGGCCGCCGAAGGGTCGTTCTTCGGCGTACCGTCGATGGCGGTCTCGCTCGAGCTGTCCGAACACCTCGACTTCGAGCGCGCCGGCCGAATCGCGCACGATATCTTCGAACGCTTCGTCCGCGCCCGTCCACCGGCGGGCATGTGCCTCAACGTCAACATCCCGTCGCTGGATTCCGGCTGGCCGCGCGGCGTGCGCGTGTGCCCGCAGGGCGTCGCGCCGATGAAGGACAAGTATCACAAGCAGGTCGATCCGCTCGGCCGCCCGATCTACTGGCTCGACGGAACGATGCCATCGGCCGACCGCTACCCGAACACCGACCTGGCGGCAATCATGGAGCGGTACGTGGCCGTCACGCCGTTGAAGTTCGAAGTGACCGACCGGGAGATGTTGCCGCGGGTCGCCGGGTGGGACTGGCCCCAACATTTCGACTGAGCACGCGGCCGGCCCGGGGCTCCTGCCGAACGCGACAGCTTGTCAGGTCGCCTCCTCCTCGGGCGGGAGCTGGGAACGATCCTCCTCCACGGTGATCTCGCCCTCCCCGCGTTTGCGGCCGCGACGAGGCCGCGTCGCGCCGCCCGAACCCTCCCGCGACCGCGCGGGTTTCGGCGGCCGACGCCCCGTCCGCACATCCTCGTCGAACGCTTTTTTCCGCCGCAAGATATGGTGGTAATGCTGCCCGAAACGGTGAGCCTCGTCACGAACCTGTTGGAGCAGGCGCAGGGCCTCGTTGTTTCGCGCCAGCTTGAGCGGTTCGCTGCGAGCCTGGACGTACACCCACTCGTCCCGCTTGGCCAGCGAAACCACCATCGGCGGCCGGCGACCCTCGACCCCGTCGGCCTCGACCGCCTGCCGCATCTGCTCGAACGCCCCCAGGGCGGCGTGGAGCTGGCCCAGCCCGCCGTCGATCAGGATCACGTCGGGATACAGCTCTTCCGCGATCGCCGCGTATCGGTACCGCCGCACGATCACCTCGCGGATCATGGCGTAGTCGTCCACGCCGCCGACGGTCTTGATGCGGAATCGCCGGTAGCCCGCTTTGAATGGCCGCCCGTCGATGAAACATACGAGCGCGCCCACGGAGGCCTCGCCGTGCAACGTGGCGATGTCGATGCCCTCGATGATGCGAGGCGGCTCGGGCAGGTCGAGCAATCGCCCGAGTTTTTCCAGCCCGGCGCGCGGGTCGATGTAAAACACCTCGGGTTGCACATCGGTCTCGACGTTCCCGCTGAGCGAGAGGGACTCGATCGCCTTGATCCGGTCACGCAGTACGCCGGCATCCTCGTAGCGCTGCTCGGCGGCGGCCCGCTGCATCTCGCGCGTCATCTGACGCAACAACACGCTGCGCTTCGATCGCAACAACCGCAGCAACCGCTGGATGTCCGCCCGGTAGGCCTCCCGACTGATCCGGTCGGCACACGGAGCCGTACAACGGTCGATCGCGTGCAGCAGGCAGGGACGGAAAAAGCGGCGCTTGTCGTCGTCGGCCCGAATCTCCAGCTCGCACGTGCGAAACTTGAACACCCGTTGCAGCGCGTTGACCGCCTCGCGCAGCCCGGCCACGTTCGTAAACGGTCCGAAAAGTCGCGTGCCCTTGTGCCTCGGCTGGCGGGTCACGAACACGCCGGGGAAATCGTCCCGCGTCGTGATTTCGAGGTACGGAAAGCTCTTGTCGTCCTTTTGACGCTCGTTGAACGGCGGCTGAATGTCCTTGATGAGCCGGTTCTCGGTCAACAAGGCGTCCACCTCGGTTTCGCAATCGA
>JALSRY010000066.1 GCA_026984555.1 Phycisphaerae bacterium | reverse complement strand
AGCGGCTCGTGTCGTCGTAAACGGCCGCCGACGCCCCGTCGGCGGATGCGGCCCACTGGCTCGCGGACAGCTCGGTCAACGCGTCGGACGCGGGCGGCACAGCCGCCAGCACGGCACCGGCGAGCGCCGTGCAAAGCGCCCCGGCAACAAACCTGCAAACACTCGATGCCATCGAGAAACCTCCCTCCTGAAGCCACACGCGGCGGGGCGGCGTGCCCCCAGACATTCAGCATAGCCCGCGGGATGGCGAAACGTGAGCCGACTTTGATGCTCGCAGCAAATCAGATGCGGCCGGCGGCCGCGTTCCGGGCGGCCCTCGTCGCGGGTACGATGCACAGGCGTGAACCGTCGTGTCTGTTCGAGGAGTGATTCCATGCCTCTGCCCCGTGTGCTCAGGGACTTGTTGGCGCTGCCGACCGCGAGTTTCGCCGAATCGGCGGTGATGGATCATGTCGCCGTCGTCTGTGGCGGGCTGCCCGGCGTGCAGGTCCGCCGCGACCGCTACGGCAACCTGTCGGCGCATTACCGCCGCGGGCGGCGCAGCCACGCCAACCCCGTCGTGTTCGCCGCCCACACCGACCATCCCGGCTTTGTCGCGCAAGAAATGGTCGAGCGGCGCACGCTGCGGGCGGCATTCCGCGGCGGAGTGCTCGCGTCGTACTTTCCGGGCACGCGGGTCAGGTTCTACACGAGCGATGAGGTCATCCCGGCCCGGGTCGAGCACGTGACCAAGGCACGCAAGCTGCGGCGTGGCAACGAAACCTGGGAGATTCCGCTCGAGGCGCGGCTGCGGGTCGCACGGCCCGTTCCGCCACGGACGCCGGGGATGTGGGCGTTGCCCGAGGCGCGGGAGCGAAACGGACGGGTGTATGCGCGGGCGTGTGACGACATCGCCGGGTGCGCGGCGATGGTGGCGCTGCTGGAACGCCTGAGTCGCAAGCGGGCGACCGCGGACGTGTGCTGTTTGTTCACCCGGGCCGAGGAGGTGGGTTTCATCGGGGCGATCGGCGCGGCCCGCGCCGGTTCGATCCCCCGCGACGTGCCCCTGGTCGCGATCGAAACCAGCAGCGAGCTGCCCGACGCGCGCATCGGCGACGGGCCGATTCTCCGCGTCGGCGACCGCATGAGCGTGTTCGATCCGGCGGCGACGGCCTTTTGCGACCACGTCGCGCAAGAACTGGCCCAACGCCGCAAGAGCTTCCGGTTTCAGCGCAAACTCATGGATGGGGGGTCGTGCGAATCGACCGCGTATTGTGCTTACGGCTATCGCGCCACGGGCATCTGCCTGGCGCTGGGCAACTACCACAATATGGACAAACGTCGCGGTCGCATCGCGCCCGAGTACGTGAGCCTCAGCGACTGGAAGCTCATGGTGGATTGGTTCGAGGCCGTCGCGCTCGCGCGGCCGGGTTCCCACCCGGGGGACGAGTCGATCCGGGACGAGCTGGAACAAAGTTTCGCGAAGTGGTCCGACCTGCTCGAATCGTAAGCGACGATCTTCACCGGCGGTGATGACCGAAACATCGACACCGCCGACATCCGGCTCGACCGCGCGCGGCGGCGGGTCCGCAGCGCGCGCACGGGCCGGTGACGTGTCTGTTTCAATCAATTATAAAGAAGTACGATATTTTCCCTTTCAGAAGCATGGGCGATGTTGCTATGCTTGCGCGTCGGGGCGTTGCCCATAGTCGCATCGCGGGGGCATCGCCGCAGGGTACTAGTGCCGCGTATAGGATTCGCGCATGGGTGGCGGGGCGACGATGACTTCGCGTGAGCGTGTGGCGGCCACGCTCGCCCGCGGCCGGCCCGACCGTGTTCCCATCTACGACAAGTTCTGGTACGAGGTCGAAAAGTCGTGGCGCGCGCAGCTCGGCTGCCCCTTTGTCACGAGTGGGCGCAGCGGCCGGTACGACTGGGAGGGCAGCGCTCCCGAAGCCCAGCCCGTCTCGCTCCAGGAAATTTTCGAAATGGATATCGCCGAAGTCGGCTGGCCCGACTATCGGCTGCGGCTCGTCGAGCCCGAAGTGATCGAGGAAACCGACGAGTGGATTCTCCAGCGTGACGGCAACGAGGCGACCCTACGCTGGTGGAAGCACAAGATGGGGACACCCGAACACGTCGGCTACGGCATCGACTCCCCCGAGGCCTGGGCGAAGGTCAAGCCGCTGATGACAGCCCGGCGGGAACGCATCCGCTGGAATGAATTCGGCTCGCTGTATCGGCGAACACGCGCCCGCGACCGTTTCCTCTGCTACTGCACGGTCGAACCCTTCGAGATGATCAAGGACGTGCTCGGGCACGAAATCATGCTCAAGGCCATGCGCAAACAGCCCGAGTGGATCCACGACATCTTCGAGTGCTACACCAACGTCGCGATCGAGATGTTCGAGATGTTCACGGCGGAGGGATACGACTGCGACGGGGCCTTCGTCTACGGCGACATGGCCTACAAGACCGGCCCGTTCATGAGCCCGCGGCATTTCCGCGAATTCCTCTGTCCCTACCACAAACGCCTGTTCGATGTCTTTCACGCCCACGGCATGCCCGTCATCTTCCACTCCGACGGCGACATCCGCACAGTGATCGACGACCTGATCGCGTCCGGCGTCGACGCGATCAACCCGCTCGAATGCAAAGCCGGAATGGACCTGCGCGAGCTCGCCCCGCGCTACGGCGAACGGCTGAGCTTCGTCGGCAACTTCGACGTGCGCGTCATGCTCACCAACGATCCCGAGCAGATTCGCGACGAAGTACGCCGCAAACTCGCCGCCGCAATGCCCTACCGCGGCATCATCTACCATTCCGACCATTCCATACCACCGGGGGTGACGCTCGAAAGCTACCGCGTCGTGCTCGACGAGGTCCGCCGCGCGGGAACGTATGGATAGTTGCGAAGTGGATGCAACCGGCCGCGCGCGCCCCACCACTGCGAGCGCGGCGTTTTTGGTTTGGAGTCATTGTTCTTTTTATCGTCATAACGAAACCAGGGACGGCCCCGACCGGCCGCCCCGCCTCGGGAAGTGAGCCTGTCGTATGACCAGCAGGGAGATTGTAGAGCGAGCGATCACGTTCAACCGTCCGCCGCGCGTGCCGCTGAAATTCGAGGTCGTGGGCGTGAGCGATTGTTACGACGTCTGGACGCACGATCCGACGGGATGGACCTGGACGTTCAGGGGCCGGGCCGCGGACGAATGGGGCTGTGTCTGGGAGCGCACCGACGTGAGCAACACCGGACAGGTGGTGGTCCACCCGCTGCGCGACTTGGCGAACATGGCCGACTATGCCTGGCCCGACCCGGACGATCCGCGGCGGTATCACGATTTCGAACAACAGCTCGACGGTGCCGGCGACCGTTTCGTCATGTTCTGTTTCGGACCGGGGATCTTCGAGCGGCTGCACATGCTCCACGGCATGCCCGAAACGTTGATGGATTTCTACAAGCATCCCGACGAGATCCACGCCCTGATCGACCGCATCCTCGAACACCATTTGCGCGTGTTGCGCAACTGCACGCGTATTGCCGGCGGGCGCATACACGCCGCCGCGATGGCCGACGACTGGGGGCTTCAGGATCGCGCCTTCGTCGGGCGCAAGGTCTTCCGCACCTTCTTCCTCCCGCGCTACCGGCGCTGGTTCGACGAGATCAAGGCCGCCGGCCTGCACGTGTGGATGCACAGTTGCGGGCGAATCAACGAGTTGCTCGACGACCTGATCGATTGCGGGGTCGAGGTCATCAACATGCAACAACCCAACGTCGTGGGGATCGACGAGATCAGCGAGCGGTTTCGCGGGCGGGTCTGCTTCGAGTCGATCGTGGACACGCAGACGACCTTGCCGCGTGGCAGCTACGACGAAATCCGCGCCCAGGCCCGCGCATTGCTCGAAAAATGGGGGACCCCCGACGGCGGATTCATCGCCAGCGACTACAACGACGCCGAGGCCATCGGCGTCACGCTCGACCGGCGGCGGGTGATGTTCGAGGCATTCGCCGAGGCCGGCGGCTACCCCGACGTCCACCGCGTCCTCGAACAAACCGCCGGCGACACGCTCGAAGGACACCTCTGGGGGCGCCACAGCGGCGCATGACAACGCGGGCGGAGTCAGCACCGGCCGGCGCGCCCCGCGCGCCGAGCCGGTCGTGGTCGGTTCGCACAACAACCTGCACGTTATCGGCCCGAGCGGGCCACGTTTGCTCGTAACCATGCAATTATGGGCCGTCTTACCACCCCGCACCGGCATTTGCCCCACCGCCGGATGATTGGAATCCTCATGCTGGGGAACGATCGCACGTGGCGTCTTGGGGGGACGACCAGGATGGTGTCATGGGGCAACGAAGCACATCATCTGAACTCCCCGAGCCTGCGCTGCCCGAAGCCGCGCCCGGCATCCGTCTGACCGCTCACGCCAGCGAGACCCCGACGGACTGCGAAACCCGCCAGCCGGTAACAACCATCGGCAGCCGGCGCGACTGCACGCTTTTCGTCCAAGCCAGCGAGGTCTCCAAGCTCCACTGTGCGCTCGTGAACACCGGCCACGAAGTCATCGCGGTCGATCTGTGCAGCCGTTCCGGCACGTTCGTCAATGACGAACGCATCACCACGCCACGCGTCCTCGATGCCGCCGACACCCTGCGGGTCGGTCCGGTGTCGATCGAGTTCGAGCTTCTCGCGGCTGACGAAACCGCGATCACGCCCGAGTCGGCGTCCGGGCCACCCCCGTTGCACCTGCGTTCGTCCGACGCATGCCTCGAAACCGCGACGCTGCCCGCCGTGATCGGCCGGCGAGCGGCCTGCGATATCGTGCTCGATACCCCGGATGTCTCGCTCGCCCACGCGTTGCTTCTCCTGCTCGACGGACGGCTCGCGATCGCCGACCTCGGCAGCCGATCGGGCACGGTCGTGAACGACCGGCGCATCAACCTGGCCTGGCTGCGTCAC
>JALSRY010000065.1 GCA_026984555.1 Phycisphaerae bacterium | reverse complement strand
GCCGATGTCGAGGAAGAGCCCGATCGACGTGGTTTCGGCGAAGTAGGTGCTGACGCCGCCGCGGGCGCGGAAGTGAGGGCTGTTTTGGGCGAAGCCGGGTCGCATGGTGTCGTGGCTGCGGTAGAGGTCGTTGCCGGCGGTGTCGATCAGCATGGCGACGCTGCGGTTGATCGAGTAGGCGATGCCGTGCTGCCGGACGTCGTACACGTCGTCGCCGCCGGCGTCGAGGAGGATCGCGATGGTGAAATCGTGGGCGAAAGCGAGGCTGTTGTTGGCGGTGACGTCGGTGAGGTGTTGGTCGTTCCCGGCTTCGTCGACGAGCGTACCGATGCAGAAGTGGGCACCGCTGGCTTGGGACCAGACGGTGCCGCGATAGACATCGTTGCCGGCCTGGTCGTGCAGGATTCCGATGCCGAACCAATAGCCGGTACCCATCGACCAGTTGCCGGCGGTGTAGAGGTCGTCGCCGCCTTCGTCGAGCAGGGCGCCGAGTCCGCCGGCCCAGGAGTGCCCGTCGGCGCCGTCGCCGCGCCGGCCCATCCCGCAGCCCTGGGCGTTGGAGACGCAGACATCATCCTTGGGCGAGTGGTATGAAGGCCGGCCGGTGACGGAGTGCTCGCGGACGGCGGTGTACGTATCGTTGCCGGCGCGGTCGGCGAGCACGCCGACGCCGGCGACGCCGCCGAGCCCCTGCCCGTCGCCCCAGAGCTTGTAGTGGTCGTTTCCGGCGGAATCGAACAACAGCCCGACGCCGAAGTATCCGCATCCTTGTCCGCTGAATTGGCAGAAGTAGGTATCGTTGCCGGCGAGGTCGGCGCAGAGCCCGAGGCCGAACTGCCCGGCGCCCTGGGCGTAACGCCGGCCCGCATACGTGTCGTCGCCCGCCGCATCGAGCAGGACGCCGACGCCGCAGAGGCCGGCGCCCTGCGCGGGAACGTGTGACTCGTAGTGATCGTTCCCGGCGAGGTCGAGCAGGAGGCCCAGCGGGCGGGTGGCGTTTGAGGCCGCGACGGGGCCGCGGTAGGTGTCATCGCCGCCGAGATCGACGATCAGCAGCGCATCGGTTCCGTCGAGCACGTCGTCACCCCCGCCGCGGATGCGAATCCAGCCCCACGGGGTGCGGTAGTCGAAATGGCAATCGGGCGGGTTGTGGAGGTCGAGTTCGCGCAAGGCCAGTCGGGCATAGTCGAGCGCCTGCACGCATTTCATTCCGGCGTACCAGAGGCTCGCTTCGTCCCAGGTGCGGGCGACGTCATCGACCGCGGGGCAATAGTCGAACGCGTCGATCATCTCGTCGCCGAGGTTCAGGCGGCGGGCGACGGTGATCCGGTCATGCGCGTCGACCTTGCGAAAAGCGAGGTCGGCCCAGCGGTGGGCATCGACGATGTTGAGCACGAGCTGGCCGAGGATCGGGCCGACGCCGTCGGGCAGACCGGCGGCCTGACGCCGCAACGCTTCGCGGATCTTGGGGTAGGGCAGATCCTGTCCGAACGTCGCGATGCGCGTTGGCCGGCCGGCCGCTGCGATGAGCTGAAGAACGGCCTGGTCCAATGGCGTGGGCTCGGCGAGCGTGTTGGCGCTATAACCGCGGAACCCCCCGAAACGCGGATCGATGCCCAGTTGTTGCACGGCCTGGAACAACGCGGTGGCCCCGCGGCCCTGCGGTTTGTTCAGTCGTTCGGGGGAGAGTCGGCTGCGTACCTCCGCCCCCAAGACGCGCGTATACGCGACACAATCCAACGGCTCGGCCAGCAGCGCGTCGAACGCGCGCAGCTTGTACGGTACATCGGGGAACCGTGGCCACCAGCCCTTGGGTACCCAGCCCAGGTCGCCCCGCCGCAGGCCCACCAGGGCCAGGGCGTCATCGAGCGCGTCGGGCGCGTGTGCCGGGTTGGCGACCGCGGGGGGGCCGGCCGGGGCGGGCGCGGGTCCCGGACCCGCGGCGAACAGTAGAGCCGTGGCGGCGATGAGCGTGCCGGCGAGCTTGCGTGTGGGAAGTTGTCGCATCGTGCGATTCCTTGTTCGGATTGGTTGACAAGCGGTACCCATCGTGCGGTCTCTCCGAGGGCACGGGGCGCGGGCGAGACGCTCGGCCCCACCGGTTGGGGGGTCGTTGTCAGCGTGCGAGCGCGTGGTTCTCACGCTACACCGCCGGGATGTCGCGCCGGTTGAATCGCCACAGGCCGATCGTCCACGCGGTAGCGCCGCCGATCAGCAGCACGGCGAGCTGGCCGACGGGCCATTGCCCCGTGCGGACGGCGTCTACCGGCCGGTAGTAGTGCATGAATCCCAGAAACGACACGTACCGCATCTGGTCGATGAAGACCTCGAGGAAGTTTACCAGAAACGACGCCAGCAGGATCGCGAGCATGATTGCGACGGCGACGACCCGGCGTGAGGACAGCGCCGAGACGAGCATGCTTACGCCGCCGATCGCCAGCAGTAGTGCGCAGAGATTGACCACGGGAATCAGGAGGCGGTGCAGGACCAGAGGTTCGGGCGGGTGGAAGACCTGTTCACCCAGAGCGATGCCGCACCACGCGGCCGCCGCGAACAGTGCGCACGCGACCACCCAGACGACGGTTGTGCCGGTGTAGATGGCGGCGCGGGGCAGGGGCAGCGTGAGCACGAGGTCGGCGATTCCGGCGTCGATGTCGCCGGTGATGTCGCGGGTGCAGACGGTCAGCAGAAAGGCCCAGCTTGTGGCCAGGAGGACGGGGTGGACGAGCCCGAGCGTGGTGAGTGTGGTGGCGGATACGTCGCCGGAGATATTCACCCCGACGAGTACGCGCATGACGTCTTTGAGGAACGGTATCTTGCGCCAGATATCGAGCAGGTCGTGTGCGAGTCGCCCCATCGCGAGCACATAGAGCATTTCGAGCGTGACGATTGCCGCCAGGACGAGCAGGAGGAGCACGAACGAGTCGCGCGCGGTTTTGAGTACGACGGCGCGGCTCATGGTGACACCTTCGCGGGCGTTGTCGGATCTTGGGCGGGCCGGGGTTCGTGCTCGTAGTAAGCGAGGAACAGGTGTTCGAGATCCGGAGGGGAAATGCGGATATCGCGCAAGGACACGCCGTGGAGCCACTGGAGCAGCGGCGCCGGCGGACCGGTCCAGGTGCCCGACAGCGACCTCGGGCCGCGGTGGAGGATTCGCAGCGCCGGCGGCAGGGAGGCGCCGGCTGCCTGCGCGTCGTGCTCGAAAACGAGTTCGACCTGTCGGACGGCGCGCAATCGCAGCGTCTCGATGCGTTCCTGTTCGATCAACCGGCCGTCGCGCAGGATGGCGACCCAGTCGCAGAGGTCTTCGACTTCGCTGAGCGTGTGGCTGGAGAACAGGACGGTGCGTCCGTCGGCACTGACGCGGCGCAGCTCGTCGGCGAGCACCTCGCGCACGAGCGGATCCAGCGCGGTGGTGGGCTCGTCGAGAATCAACAGTCGCGGGCGGTGCATCAGCGCCTGGATCAGGCCGAGTTTTTGTTTCATGCCGCGCGAATACGCCCGGATGCGCCGGTTGAGGTCGAGATCGAACTGCCGGGTGAGGCGGTGGATTTCGGCGTCGGCCACGCCGCCGCGGGCAGCGGCGAGAAATGCGAGCATCCGGCGGCCCGTGAAGTGGTCGTAGAAGCGAACGTCGCCGGGGAGGTAGCCGATCTGCGCGCGTAGCCGCGGGCCATCGTGCCAGGAGTTTCCGCCGAGCACTTCGGCGCTGCCGGCGGTGGCACGCAAAAGGCCGAGCAGCAGGCGGATGGTCGTGGTCTTGCCCGCGCCGTTGGGGCCGAGAAAACCGAACCGTGATCCGGTCGGCACGCGCAGGCTCACGCCGTCCAGCGCCTGGCGACGACCGTAGCTCTTCGACAGGTTGTCGGTGAGGATGGCGTACATGGGGGGAACGATCCCGGGGGGGTCAGGTTGTTTCGGCGGCGGGCGGTTGGCCGCGCCTGCTCTTGCGGTGTCGCCAGTGAATCACCAAAGCGACCGCGGCAATCAGCGTCAGGCCGATGCCCATGATGTTGCGCTCGATGAACCCCTTGGCGGTCGGGAGCAACACGTTTGTCACCACCGCCTGTGTCCCGTCGGCGAACCGCACGGTCACGCGCCCGGGTCGGGCCATCGCCCCTGCGCGGGCGATTCGCATACCGAAGCGGCTCGTGCCGCCCGGGGGGATGCCCTCGCCGGCGGATGCCGCGCTCGTGCGGCACCAGCCGGGGGAGTCTTTGCCGCCCACCATCGCCCGGTTCTTCCACTCCTGTTTCCAGCCTTCGGGCGCGAAGAACGTATCGCCGCGATACTGTGGAAACTCGATATGTACGATCGGCGACGTGTAGTGATTCGTCACCTGCCACTCGTAATTGTGTCCGGTCAGGTCCGGGCCGCCGGTGATCGTGACCTTGGGCGTCTGCTGTCCGAAAGCGGCGACGGCCAGCCCGCCCAGGGATACCGCGACGAGCAACCGGCAGACCGGACGGGTCGCCATGCGGTCCCATGCGTCGTTTCCTGGCATGCAATTTCCTCCGCTAAACGAGCAGAAACGCTTCGCCGGCCACGAGCGTCGGCGGCGCCGCGAGCTGGGCGCACAGGTCGTCGGCGTCCAGGGCGCGGGCCGGGCTGATTTCGATCGGCAAGGCCGGCTCGCCCCGGGCGTCGCGCGGGACGGAGCAGCCGCAGTGTTCGAGCCAGCGTGCCGCGCGGCGGATCAGGTCGCGCCTCGCGGTGACGGCCGAATCGACCCCGTCCAGGTTCTTCACCGGCGAAAACTCCTCTTGGCGCCTGGTATACAGCACCAGCGGGTGGTGCGCCAGCGGAATGGCATCGAAAACGAACGTCTCCAGTTTTACGACGTTCGGTTCGGTGGGTTCGATGCGCCGGCCGTGCTCGTCGATCACCGCCAGCTTCTTTTCGGCCCGGTGCCACGGCAATCGTTCGGCGGCTCCGGCCGCGGTCAGGCGTTCGACGAACGCACGCGACAGCACGTGAAT
>JALSRY010000064.1 GCA_026984555.1 Phycisphaerae bacterium | reverse complement strand
CGCGCTTGGACAACGTCGCGACCGGGCTGTCCACCGTGAAATCGCTTTTCAATCCGCCCTCGGCCACGCCCGCGCGAATCCGCCCGTACCCCACACCGACACGCACTTTCTTGGTGGTCTGGTCCTTCCAGGCCTCGCTGATCACCGTCTTGCCGACCGCGTCAATCAACAAACACGTGTAGGGCTCTTCCTCGCCGATCTGAAACTTGATCGACGAACGCACCCCCGTGATGATCTTCGTTCCCGCCGGGTACGTGTCACCGAGTTTGCACGGGCGATACTTGCCCTTGAGCGGGGCATACCGAACGTCGCCGTGCAGCTCGATCACTTTCGCCATGATCGGCTGGCGGCCTGCCGCCGGCGCCGAGGCGGCGACGCCACCACGCCCGGTCGCCGCGGGCTGTCCCCCCGCAACGCCGGCGCTGACGGCCAGCCAACCGAACACGAACGCCAGCCGTTGGTTCACCCGGGAATGCGTCATCATTTGATCTCCACCTGGCAAGGGGCCCACCGCCGACGCCATCCTTCGCCTCACGACATTATTGGCCCGCGTCCGCGGTTTGCAACCACGAGTTACCCACGAACACTCGTCACGCCCGGTTCGCCGCGCCACCGGCACCAACGGGCAACAACCGCACGCGGCGTTTTGTTGCTGCGGACCGCGTGAGTAGTCTCGAACCAACCGGTGCCAGCCAGCCGGAAAAACGGCGCCGCATCAGCCCACGCGCCGAATCAGGCGGCCGGCAACGCGGGTTTGACCGCGTCCGCTCTCGCCTGGCGGTTTGCGAGCCACTGCCCGTAAAACGTCTGGAATGCAACGTAGTAGTAACCGAAGATGAACAGCCCCAGGAACGGCAGGGCCGAGGAGATCCGCGAGAACCAGTGGTCGAAGAAGAAAAACGCCCCCAGGCACGCCGTCATGTACAACGCCATGCCCAGCTCGAGCCACGCCTTCCACGCCCCTTTGAACCGAAACCCCGATACGCGCGTCGCCCAGTTTCCCGTGCGGTCGGCCTTGTCGCCGAACTTCGGCGTCCGCACGAACTCGCCGGCTTTGCAGAAAAAGCCCTCGATGGCGGCGGTCGCGTTGTTCAGCGCGATCCCCACCCCGACGGCCATCAGCGCGGGGATGAACCGCACGGTCTCCCAGAACCCCCGTTTGATCTCCAACTGGCTCGCGATGTAGAAACTCAGCGCCGAACCCGTCCCGATGTAGAACAATCCCAAATCGCACAGCAGCCGCCAGAAGGGGTACTTTTCGTCTTCGAGCACGAGCTTGGAGAGCAGCGCCGGCCCGATCAGCAGGCTCAACAGCACCACGAACACGTACACGCACCCGCTGGTCAGGTGAAACCACGACTCGAGCTTGATCCGCCAGTCGCGGTCGCTCCGCAACACCGACGGCAGCACCTTCACGCACGTCTGCGCGATGCCCTTGGTCCAGCGGTGTTGCTGCGCCTTGAACGCGTTCATCTCGGGCGGCAACTCGGCCGGGGCGGTCAGGTTGGGCAAGTAGATGAATTTCCACCCTTTGAGCTGGGCCCGGTAGGACAGGTCGAGGTCTTCCGTCACCGTGTCGTGCTGCCACCCGCCGGCGTCCTGGATCGCGGTCTTGCGCCAGATTCCCGCGGTCCCGTTGAAGTTCATGTACCGGCCACTGCGATTGCGCGCGGTGTGCTCGATCACGAAGTGGCCGTCGAGCAGAATCGCCTCGGCCTGGGTCAGCAGCGAGGCGTCGCGGTTGAGGTGTTCCCACCGGGCCTGCACCATCCCCACCTGCGGGTCCGTGAAGTAGTGGATCGTGTCTTTCAGAATGTTGGGCGGCGGCAGGAAATCCGCGTCGAACACGAGGATGAACTCGCCCTTGGCCACCTTGGTGGCCTCCTCAAGCGCCCCCGCCTTGTAGCCCGTGCGATCGGTCCGGTGCAGGTACACCACGTCGTGGCCGGCGGCACGCATGCGGGCCACCGTCTCGCGCGCGATCTCGACCGTATCATCCGTCGAGTCGTCCAGCACCTGGATTTCCAGTTTCTCACGCGGGTAGTCGATCTGGCAGGCCTGCTCGATGATCCGCCGGGCGACGTAACGCTCGTTGAACATCGGCAACTGAACGGTGACGTGGGGCAGCTCGTCGAAACGCTTGCCGATGCGCGGCTCACGATCGCGCACGCGGTAGTAGATCATCACGAGAATGTAGCGATGAAGCCCGTAAATGCAGAGAATCGACAGAACGACGATATAGGCCGTCCAGGCCGCCTGACCCAGTTCTTGAACGTTCATGGCGATCCTGTCCACCCGCACAAACCGCTCGTCACCCAAGTCCACAAACGATGCTAAGACACGCCCCGCAGGGGTGTCAAACATCTCCCCGGCGTTTACCGCGTCCCACCACCGCCCGCGACGCCGCCACAGCGCCGCCAGCCCGACGCGACCGGGTGACGTCCCGCGATCTCGTGCGACCCTCTCCGATTATAGAGAGCCCGATGCTCGCCGGCTTGCCGCCAAGCGATTCCGTTTCCACTCGCAACCGCGTATAATGCCACGCTCGCGCTCGTTACGGAAGAGCGCCATGCAGGCATAAGGAAAAAATGAGAAACCATACCCACACCCAAACCGGAACCGAGCGACGCTCCCGCCGCGAGGAAAAAATCCGCGAATTCGCCAGCGAGTTCCTCACCGGCGAAAACCAGGACCTCTACCAGGAAATGCTCGTCACGCTCTGCCGCCTCGCACGCGACGGCGCCCAGCGCGGCGATGTCAAGCTCCTGCACAAGGCGCTCGCCGAGCTGCGCTACGGACTCAAGGTCTTCGCCCCCTACAGCGAAACCCGAAAAATCACCATGTACGGCTCCAGCCGCACGCCCGAGGACGCCCCCGACTACAAGACCGCCGAGGAGTTCGGCCGGCGCATGTCCGAGGCCGGGTGGATGGTCATCACCGGCGCCGGACACGGAATCATGAAAGCCGGACACGGCGGCGCCGGCCGCGCCGCCAGCTTCGGCGTCGCCATCCGACTACCCTTCGAGCAGGAAACCAACGAGATCATCGCCGAAGATTCCAAGCTCGTGAACTTCCGCTATTTCTTCACCCGCAAGCTCATGTTCATGAAGGAAGCCTCCGCCGTCACGCTCTTCCCCGGCGGCTTCGGCACCCAGGACGAATGCTTCGAGGCGCTTACGCTCGTCCAGACCGGCAAGACGCCCCTGATCCCCATCGTCATGTGCGAACGCCCCGGCGGCA
Source organism: Phycisphaerae bacterium (assembly GCA_026984555.1). GTDB lineage: Bacteria > Planctomycetota > Phycisphaerae > UBA1845 > Fen-1342 > JALSRY01. Next base: position 1,756 of record JALSRY010000064.1, on the reverse strand, counting down.
CCTACTGGCCGCAGTGGCGGGCCTACGTCGCCGCCGAGCTGCTCCGTACCGGCATGATCAGCGAACAGGACATGGACCTGTTCTACATCACCGACGACGTCGAAAAGGGCGTCGCCAATGTCGTCCAGTTCTACCGCATCTACCATTCCAGCCGCTACGTCGGTGATGACCTCGTGCTGCGTCTCCAAAGACCCGTCAGCAACGAAACCATCCAACGCATCAACGACGAGTTCGCCGGCGATATCCTCACCAGCGGAAAAATCGAACAGTGCGACATCCTCCCCGCCGAGCGTGGCGAATACCCCCACATGCCCCGGCTCAAGATGCACTTCGACAAGAAGAGCTTCGGCCGCTTGCGCAGACTCATCGACATCGTCAACAACGACGACAGCGGCCCGGACGACGACGGCTGAACGCTCCGCACGCCCGGACGACGAACCAACCGCCGACGGCCCGCGCCGCCATCGACATGCTGACCTTCGCCACCCCCGCGGGGCAAAAAGGCTTGCCAGCGTGGGCGGTTGCCCGGACACTGCCACCTGGCATACCGGCGGAGCGTCTGCCGGCCTAAACGAACGCAAGATCGACCAACGGAAACCCACGATGCCCCAGCGCGGAGCCCTGCACATCGCCGGCGCCGTCGCCCGGGGCCGGGAACGCGCCGCCACCGTCTGCGAAGCGACGCTCGAGCGTATCGCCCGGGACGACCACGCGATCGGTGCGTTTCTCGAAGTTCTCGCCGAACCCGCCCGCCAGGCCGCGGCCCGGATCGACCAGGCGATCGCCCGCGGCCGGCCCCCCGCACCGCTGGCCGGTGTCCCCATCGCGGTCAAGGACAACATCTGCACGCGCGCCGGGCACACCACCTGCGCCTCGAACATGCTCGCCGACTACCGTTCGCCCTACGACGCCACCGTCGTCCAGCGCATCCAGCGCGCCGGCGGAATCATCATCGGCAAGACCAATCTCGACGAGTTCGCGATGGGCTCCTCCACCGAAAACAGCGCCCTGGCAACCACGCGCAACCCCCGCGATCCGAACCGTGTGCCCGGCGGCTCGTCCGGCGGGTCCGCGGCCGCCGTCGCCGCCCGGATGGTCCCCCTCGCGCTCGGCTCCGACACCGGCGGCTCCATCCGCCAACCGGCCGCTTTCTGCGGCGTCGTGGGTCTCAAACCCACCTACGGCCGCGTCTCCCGCTACGGCCTGGTCGCCTACGCTTCAAGCCTCGACCAGATCGGCCCCCTGGCCCGCAGCGTCGAAGATGTGGCCCTGCTCCTCTCGGTCATCAGCGGGCCTGACGAACGCGACTCGACCTCCGCCGATCGCCCCGTCGAACATTTCACGGCCACCCTCGCCGACGAACCACTCCGCCGCCGCGCCGCCCGCCTGCGCATCGGCGTGCCCCGTGAGTTCTTCGACGAAGGCCTCGATCCGCAGGTGCGTGCGGCGGTCGAGGCGGCGCTCGATGTCTACCGCGGGCTTGGTGCCTCGATCGTCGAGGTCACGCTGCCGCACACGCGCTATTGCATCGCGGCGTACTACCTGATCGCGACGGCGGAGTGTTCGAGCAACCTGGCCCGGTTCGACGGAATCCACTTCGGCCGGCGCGCCGCCGGCGCCCGAGACATCATCGACCTGTACTGCGCATCGCGGGCCGAAGGGCTGGGCCCCGAGGTCAAGCGCCGGATCATGCTTGGCACGTTCGCGCTCTCGGCCGGCTATGCGGAGGCGTACTACCTCAAGGCGCTCAAGGTGC
>JALSRY010000063.1 GCA_026984555.1 Phycisphaerae bacterium | reverse complement strand
GCAACTGGTCGCGCAGGTTCGGTCCGGGCTCGACGGGGTGCATTTCCAGGACGCTGCCGAACCGCTTGCGGGCCCACTCGACGATCTCCTGGCCGGGGTGTTCGGCGATTGCGCGGTCGATCTCCTCGTCGAGCTTGCCCTCGCGCAGGTACTCGGTGTTCAGCGCGCACAGTTCGTCGTAGATCTGTTGGGGTTGCTTGCCGACGAAGTGTTCGTAGGTCCAGTCGACGCCGTACTTGCGGTTGACCCAGCGGGCGATGATTTCGTAGACGGCGTTGGCGTTCTGGCCGCCGCGTTCGAGGGCGTAGGCGACGATGGCGCCGGCGGGGTACTCGATTTCGCGGCGGCGGTAGGCGTCGCGCATCTTGGCGCCGATGATCTGGGCGGCCTCGTCGCGTGAGGCGTTGCGCAGGTCATCGAGGGGGACGTCGACGCCGAATTTTTCGCGGGCCCACTGCGAGAGTCGCTGGAGGGGGTAGGTTTTGCCGATGTACTGTTCGATCGGCGAGAGGTCGGCTTCCTCGATTTTTCGGATGGCGGCCTCGACGATTTCGTCGCGCAGGTCGTTCGGTTCGGCTTCGCGCACCTGGCGTTGGGTGAGGGTCATGCCGTACTGGGCGATCCAGGTGATGAATCCGCGGACGTCCCATTCGGACGGTGGCTGGTCGGGGTCGATGTATTCGCCGAAGGTGCGGTGGATGCTTCCGCGGAGCTCGTTGGCGGCGAGGTCGCGGACCTGCTCGCACGCGACGGCGAACTCGGCCGTGTCGATTCGCCGGGCCTCGACGGCGACGCCGAGGTTTTGCCCGACCCATTCGGCGATGCACTGGCCGGCGAACTGCGGGTCGTAGTAGCGATCGACGGCGTCGGCGACGGTTTCGTCGATCATTTCCCAGATCATTTCGCTGAGGTCGCGTCCTTCGAGTACGCGCTGGCGCATCGCGTAGAACGTCTTGCGTTGTTCGTCGGGCACCTCGTCGTATTCGAGCAGGTTCTTGCGGATGCCGAAATTGCGTTCTTCGACGCGTTTCTGGGCCCGCTCGATTCCCTTCGAGAGCGACTTGTGCTCGATCGGGACGCCCTCCTCCATCGCGTACCGGCTGAGCATTTTGAGTACCCATTCGCCCATGAACAGCCGCAGCAGGTCGTCGTCGAAGGAGAGGAAGAATCGCGAGCTGCCGGGATCGCCCTGGCGTCCGCAGCGGCCGCGCAACTGGTTGTCGATACGGCGGCTCTCGTGGCGTTCGGTGCCGACGACGTGCAACCCGCCGATCCGGGCGACGCCGGGGCCGAGGACGATGTCGGTTCCGCGACCGGCCATGTTGGTGGCGATGGTGACGTTGCCGTGGATGGCTTTTTTCTTGCCGCGGGCGGCTTCGTGCTGCTGGCCGGCCTTGGCGACGATTTCGGCTTCGCGGGCGTGGTTTTTGGCGTTGAGGACTTCGTGCTCGACGCCGTAGCGGCGGGTGAGCAGTTCGCTGAGTTTTTCGGAGTTTTCGACGGAGACGGTTCCGACCAGCACGGGCCGCCCGCCGATGTTTTCGCCGGCGAGGTGGAGGTAGGCGCGGCGCAGGGCCTTTTCGTCTCCCTGGCCCTCGTCGAAGTCGCGCAGGGCCTGTTCGACGATATCGAGCGAGGCGCGGGCTTCGGCGTTGTCGGTTTCCTCCTTGACCTTGATCCGTAGCAGTCGGCGGGCCTGTTTGAGCATGTCGTAGAGCGACCAGGGGTCGGCCGGGAAGCCCTCGTGGCTGTAGGAGCGGATCTCCTCGACGATCGCATCGAACTTGCTGCCCACCGACTTGTAGATCTTGTCGTTGTAGTCGATGCGGCGGACGGGTTTGTTGGTGGGGATGGCGATGACTTCGAGTTTGTAGATTTTCATGAACTCGTCGGCTTCGGTCATCGCCGTGCCGGTCATGCCGGCGAGTTGTTTGTAGAGTTTGAACAGGTTTTGCAGGGTGATGGTGGCGAGGGTCTGCGACTCCTGCTTGATGGTGACGCGTTCCTTGGCCTCGACGGCCTGGTGGAGTCCGTCGGACCACTGCCGGCCGTGCATGAGCCGGCCGGTGAATTCGTCGACGATGATGACCTGGCCGTCCTGTACGACGTAGTCCTTGTCGCGTTGGTAGGCGATGTGGGCGCGCAGGGCGTTGTCGATGTAGTGGGGCCAGTTCATGTTCTTGGAGTCGTAGAACGTTCCGATGCCGAGCTCCTGCTGGGCGGCCTTGGCGCCGTGCTCGGTCATGTGGACCGACTTGCGGTCGAGCTCGACGACGAAGTACTGCGTATGCCCGATGGCTTCGGCCTCGTCGGAGGAGAGCCAGAACGGATCGGTGCGGAACTTCTTGATCCCGTCCTTGAATTTCGGATCGGACTGCACCTGCGGGGGCGCGTGCTGTTCGATCTCGTCGATCCGGGCGGCCATCTCGCGGTTGGCCTGTTCCTGTTTGCGGATGAGCGAGCGGGCGATGTTGTCGGCGACCTGGTAGTTGCGGATGTCGTCGTGGGCGGGTCCGGAGATGATCAGCGGGGTGCGGGCCTCGTCGATCAGCACGGAATCGACCTCGTCGACGACGGTGAAATCGAGCGGTCCCTGGACCTGGTCGCGCAGGGTGAGTTTCATGTTGTCGCGCAGGTAGTCGAAGCCGAATTCGCTGTTGGTGCCGTAGGTGATGTCGCAGGCGTAGGCTTCCTGGCGGACCTTCGCGCCGGGGCCGTAGGATTCCATGTCCGACGTGATGTAGCCGACGCTGACGCCCAGCAGCTCGAAGATCGGCCGGCAGAACTCGGCGTCGCGTTTCACGAGGTAATCGTTGACGGTGACCATGTGGACGCGCAGGCCCTGGAGCACCTTCATGTAGTTGGCCATGTAGCAGACGATCGTCTTGCCTTCGCCGGTGCGCATTTCGGCGACGTTGCAATCTTCGAGCACCTTGCCGCCGATGAGCTGGCATTCGAACTGCCTATGTTCGCGGGCGCGGCGTGAGGCCTCGCGCACGCACGCGTAGGCCTCCGGGCGGATCGCGTCGAGGGATTCGCCGGCGGCGAGCCGCTCGCGGAACTCGGCGGTCTTGGCGCGCAGCTCGTCGTCCCCGAGGGCCCGCACGCGCTCTTCGAGCGGGTCGATTTCGGCCCGGACCATGTTGCGGAGCTTGATGATCACGCGATCGTTGCGGCTGGGCATGAACTTGAAGATCAGCCAACCGACGTAGATGAGGTAGAGGATGCCGTAGATCGACAGCACGATGGCCAAGCGGTCGCGGGTTGCCCAGGGCAGGGCGTGTATCTGGGGGCGGAAGACCATCAGGCCGATGACCAGCAACAGCAGCAGGGTCGCCACGCCCGCCGCGGCGACCCGCAGCCGCGCGTTGCGGACGTTGTGCCAGAAGATGGTGGAGGGGCGCGTCGAATCACGGAGGATGTCGTGGTCGCCCTGGCTCAGAAGAGAAATCATGGCGGCGTATTCTCCCTAGCGACCCCAGCGGTCGCCCGCATCATCATGTCGCGGCGGCGCGTCCTCTTCCGGAGGGATCGGCGCGATGCCTCGCAGTGGTACCCGCGCGGGCATAGCTGCTTGCCGCTTGGGGGGTATTCGTTTCGCGGAAACCAAGATTCGCCCTGCGCGGCGAGCGTTTCGCTCGGAGGCGGTTCATCCCTTCGCGCGTTCGAGATATTCGCCGCTGCGCGTGTCCACGCGCACCAGCTCGCCCGTGTCGATGAACGGCGGGACCTTGATCCGCAGGCCGGTTTCCAGGATCGCGTCCTTGTTCTGGTTGGTTGCGGTCGCCCCCTTGACGACCGGCGAGGTTTCCGCCACGGTCAGCTCCACGACGTTGGGCAACTCGGCGATCACGATCTTGCCGTCGACCGCGCCGCATGTAATCGTCTCGTTGCCCTTCAAGTACAGATACGCGTCGCCCATGACGTCTTCGGAGACGTGTACCTGGTCATAGGTTTCCTGGTCCATCAGCACGTAGTCGTTTCCGTCGCGGTAGAGGTATTCGTAGGGGCGCGTGTCGAGAAACGGCGTTTCGACGCGGTCGTTGACGTTGAACCGCATGTCGATCATGTTGCCGGACTTCACCGAACGCAGCTTGGTCTGCATGTAGCTGCCCTTGTTGCCCTTGGCGACGTGGCGGGATTCGTGCACGGTGTACAACTCGCCGTCCAAAGAAATCAGCTTACCCTTCCGCAAATCGATGGCCTTCATCATGCCAGTCTGCTCCCGGACTCTCGTTCTCCCGGCGCGAACCCACCCCGCCCGCCGCGACTCCCGGCGACGACGGCTTCCGGCGCCACTCGTGATTCTCCGTCTGGATAGTACCACGATTTCGCCGCAGCGGCGACCGGGGCGGCGGGGCATGGCCGCGCCGGGGTTTGGGCATGGTGCCGGGTACGTCCGGCATGGCCGCGCCGGGGTTTGGGCATGGCACCCGGCCCCGCTCGCTCGGGCCGCCCGCGAGGCGGCCGTCATTGGTTGGGGTCGTGGCCGGCGCTCGAGGGCGGCGCCGGCCGGGTGGTGGTGGGCGATTCGTTCTCGTCTTCGTCGTCGCCGCCGACGTAACCCAGGGCCCGGAGGTGTTCCAGAGCGTCGGCGTCGCTGGTGGTCGGCCCGAAGGGCCGGGTCACGTAAGAATGGCAGGCATCGAGGAGGGCCTTGAGGCGGCGGACTTCCCGGGGCCGCTCGTGGTAGAGGTTCGCCAGCTCGGTCGGATCTTCGGTGAGGTGATACAACTCGCTGTCATCGGGGTAGCTGTAGCGGAAGAGGAACTTCCAGTCGCGTTCGACGACGGCGTAGAGCAGGTCGGCCTTGGGGCGGCGCTGCACGACGTGGCCCATTTCGTCGAACTTGTTGATGGCCTCGGCGTAGGCCCAGCGGGGCGGTTCGGTGCGGCCATCGATCAGGCCGCGGAGCGACTTTCCGCTGACGCGCGCGCCGATGGGCAGCCCGAGGGCGTCCATGACGGTGGGGTAGATGTCGATGGCGCGTACCAGCTCGGGCACGACGCGCCCGGTGGGCCAGCCGGG
>JALSRY010000062.1 GCA_026984555.1 Phycisphaerae bacterium | reverse complement strand
ATCGACATGCTCAACTACTTCGTGGCCTACGCGTTCAACGCGGGGGCGACGGTCGTGCCGTTTCGCCCCGTGGGGCACCAGCCGCTGGAAATCGTGCTGGACAACGACGATCCCGGCGTCACCTTCACCGGCTCCTGGAACAACAGCACCAGCAGCAAGTACTACGAAAACGGCGTAACCAACTCGGGCATCCCCTACCGCTGGACCAATGCGTCCACCACCGAGACGGCCACCGCCCGCTACACGCCGACCATCCCCCAGACCGATTTCTACCCCGTTTTCTGCTTCACCGTCGCCAGCACCAACCGCACGTTGCAAACCTACCGTATCCACCACAGCGGCGGGGTCAGCGAGGTCACGATCGACCATCGCAACGTCGGCAACGGCTGGATCTGGCTCGGCAACTATTACCTCGAAGCCGGCGGCGACAACTACGTTGAAATCACCAACGCCTCGCCCGAGAGCGGCGTCATCGTCGCGGACGCGATTCGCTGGGGCGGTGGCTTCGGCGATATCGTGCGGCCGGGCCCCGGCTCGACCAGCGGCTACCCCCGAGACGAAGAGGCCCAACGCTACTGGGCCCAGAGCGAGCTCGGTAACAACGCCGCCGGCTTCTCGTCGAGCATCTGGGACTTGTCCGGCTACAGCGACCAGAGTGACAACGTGGGCACCGGCGGCCGCTGGGCGGCGGAGATGAACCAGGTGCCCGCCGGCGGCGTGCAGGTCGATCGGTGGAAGCGTGTCCACATCGAGTTCCACACGAACGCTTCGGGCGGCGTGGCCCGCGGCCAGATTTGCCTGATCACCGACCTGGGCGCCACGACCTACCAGGAGCAGTACGCGACCATCCTCTCGAACGAGGTTGACGCCGACATGCTCGCGCTCGACAGCGAATTCGAGCACTCGTGGGTGGATCGTTCGAGCCCCACGTACACGAGCTCATACGGCGCGATCGCCACCACGGCCAACGACAACGAATTCGACGCCACGATCATCGAGCTGGCGTTCCACGACAACCAGGAAGACGCCGAGCTGCTCCGCGACGACCGCGTGCGCGCCGCGATGGCCAAGGCGACGGTTCAAGGCATCATCCGCTTCCTGAACACGCTGCCCAACAGCCAGGTGCCGCTGAACTTCCCGCCCGATACGCCCCGCTACGTGCGGGTCGAAGACCTCGGCGGCGGTGACGTGCGCGTCAGTTGGCAACCCCCCCTGGCCGACAGCGCCCACGGCGATCCGGCGACCGGGTACGTCGTGTATCAGTCCACCAACGGCTACGGCTTCGGCAGCCCGATCGTGCTGGGCGATGTTCTCTCGACGACCATCTCCGGCATCCCCGCGGGCGAGATTCGCTACTTCCGCGTCGCCGCCACCAACGCCGGTGGCGAATCCATGCCGAGCGAAGTGCTTGCCGTGCGGCGACCGGCCAGCGGAACGGCCGATGTGCTGGTGGTCAACGGATACGACCGGTTGCGCCGGCAGATCAACCCGATCCAGACGTTCACGCAGCCGCCCAGCTACGCGGGCGATTCGATCGAGCGCCAGATCTGGCGCCGCAGCAACTCGTTCGATTACATCGTGCAGCACGCCGAGGCGCTGGCCGCCAACGACATCGGTTTCGCCTCGTGCGACAACGAATCCGTGATGAACTCGTATGTCCAGCTCGATGACTATGGCATCGTCGATTGGATCCTCGGAACCGAGAGCGCCGAGGACGCCACGCTGACCAGCAACGAACAGAACAAGCTGACGACCTTCTTGCAGAACGGCGGGGCCTTGTTCATCTCGGGATCGAACATCGGCTATGACCTGATCGGCCTGGGCAACGGTACGAGCTTCATGCAGGACACGCTGCGCACCGGCTACGCTGCCGACGACGCCGACACCTATACCGTCACACCCGCCAGCGGCGGAATCCTCGCCGGCCTCGGCTCCTTCGACTTCGACCCGGCCAACGGCGCCCCCTACGACGTGCGCTCGCCCGATGTGCTCGGCACCAGCACCGATGCCGTGGTATGTCTCAACTACACCGGCGGCAACGGCGGGACCGCGGGCGTGCAGTACACCGGCACGACGTACAACACAGTCGTCTTCGGATTCCCGTTCGAAACCATCACCTCGCCGCAGATGCGCGCCGACGTGATGGGGCAGGTGATCGACTTCCTCGCCACCGCGTCCGGCCCGTTGCCGTTCGACTACGACCGCGACGGCGACGTGGACATGAACGATTTCAACATCTTCCTCTGGTGCTTCCAGGGTCCGGACAATGACTATGCGACCGGCCACGTCTGCCTGGAAATGGACGGCGACGAGGATTTCGACGTGGACATGGCGGATTATGCGCTGTTCCAGCAAGCGTTCACCGGCGCGCAATAGCCGCGGGGCGGTTCATCAGCAGTGCATCGGGGGCCAACCGGCGGCCGGGAACGGTCGCGGCGGGGGTTGCCCGCGCGAACGTCAACCGGTCAGGGCCGGTGTGCGAGCAGTACGGTGATGTCGTCGGGCTGGGTTCCGGCCTCGGTGAACTGCTGGAGGTCGTGCAGCATTTCCTTGAGCATGTTACTGGCGAGCTGCCCGAAACCGTCACAAAGAATGTTGATGAAGCGGTCCTCGCCGAAGACTTGTCCCTTGGCGTTGCGGGCCCGCGCGACGCCGGCGGTGAACATCGCGAGCGTCTCCCCCGGTTCGAGCCGCTCGGGGTGCAGGTTGTAGGTCGCATCGCGAACGACACCCAGCGGCGGTGTGCGTTGCGGCGTTCCGAGGAAACGTTCTTCGCCGCGGTTGGAGATGATGTACGCGCCGATCTGTCCGGCGCGGGCATAGCGCATTTGTCCGGTGGGTGGCTCGATTACACCGACGAAACAATCGAGCGGATGGTCCTGCTGACCGTCGTACATCAGCGCGTTGAGCGTCTTGAGGAACAGGTGGGGTGCGTCGAGGTGCATGGCGGCCACGCGAAACGCGGCCTGGGCCTGGGCCATGAGCATGCTCGGGAGTGGTCCGGTGGCGGTGGTCTGCGCGATCATGAACAACGCCATCTGGTTGGGCAGACGCACGACGTCGTAGATGTCGCTGGACCGCTCGCGTCCCATTTCCCGGAAGGCACCGAACTGAAGTTCGTTCCACTGCGGCAATTTGCGGGGTGTCAGCCGGGCCTGGATTGCATGGGCCACGGCGACCTCGCCCTCGAGCATCGCCGCCCGGGTGCGCGCCATCTCCTTGAAAATCGCGTCGAGTTGCGCCGCGAGTGCGTTGAGCACCAGAATGAAAAAGTCCAGGTCTTCCTCGCCATAACGCTTCTTCACCGGCCCTGCGTCGAGGTACGCCATGCCGATCGGGCCATCCCCACCCAACAGCGGACCCGCCAGGATCGGGCATCGGTGGCTCTCGTCGCCGCGCGGCAGCAGCACGAATTGGGAGCGATCGAGGATTCGGGGCATGAGTTTTTCGCCGGGCTCGGGCAGGCCGGCCGTCTTGCCCGTAACGAGGCGTCCCTCGACGTATTCCATGCCGCCGTAGTTGACGCGGCGCACCCCCATCCAGACGCGTTGGGCCCCGAAGCAGTGGAAGAGCTGCTCGATGCCCCGTTCCATGAGCTCTTCGACCGTGGCGCATTGCCCGAACGCCACCCCCGCCGCACCGAGCTGTACCAGGTGCGTCCGACCGGCGCGGACGTCGTCGTCGGCCTTCTTGAGCACCGACCCCGGTGGCAACTGGTACGAGACGAACTGCGTCAGCCGCGCAACGGAGACGCGACGCTTGCCCGGTTTCGACGGCTCTTGTGCTTCCGGTGCCGGCTCGACGGGGATGTCGGGTGCTTCCACCTCGGCACGAATGATGTAGTCGCCCACCTTGATCTGATCGCCGCCGGCAATGCGAACCTTCTCCTTCAACAGCGCGCCGTTGAAGTGTACCGGCTCGTTTTCCGCGATCTGTTCGAAGACCCAGACGCCGTCGTCTTCCGCGTAGATCACGCCGATCTGGGGCGAAAGCTCCTCGTGGGGGAGGCGAATCTCGCACTGCTCGTCCGAACCGATGTATACGGCCTGCTCGTGGCAAACCACCTCGCCGAGGTGCGTACCGTTGCCGAGCACAATCAAGCGCATCATCAGTATTCCACCATGCGATCGCGTGCCGAACCATCGACAACCGCTGAAATGTCGCAGCTCCCGCCGGCGGCCGGTGCGGATGCCGCCGACCGGCTGCCCGGAGCGCACACCGCCACCGGCCGGCGAGTCTACCCGGCTACCCGCGGATTGACCAGCACGGCCCGTTCTTATCCGCCCGAGAGCGCGCCGTCGCCCCCGCTGCCGTCGCCGCCCTTGCCATCGCCCCCACCCGCGGAGCCGCTGTCGAGGCGCACCACCCGCTCGAGAATCACATCCTCGACGGGCACGTCATTGCGGCCCTCGCGCGAGCCGGTCTCGACCTGAGAAATGCGATCGACCACATCCATGCCCTCGACGACGCGCCCGAAGACGGCGTAGCCGTTGGCACCATTGGTGGCATTGAGCGAGTCATTGTCCACGACGTTGATGAAGAACTGGGACGTCGCGGAATCGAGCGCGGTCTGGCGGGCCATCGCGATCGTGCCGCGGTCGTTCTTCAGGCCGTTGTCGCTTTCGTTCTTGATCGGCGGGCGGGTCTCCTTGGGGTTGAAATCGACATCGAGCCCGCCGCCCTGGATCACGAAGTCGGCGATGACACGGTGGAACAACGTGTTGTCGTAAAACCCGTCGTCCACATAACGCAGGAAGTTGTTGACCGTCAGCGGGGCCTTCTCGCGATTGAGCTCGATCACGATGTCGCCCATGCTCGTTTCCATCCGAACCCGGGGAAACGGATCGTCCGTCGAACCGCCCTGGTTGACCGTGTCGTCGAGGCCGTAGTCGGGATCGGCCGTCACCGTCACTTCCGCCACCTGGCTGTGGATCACCCCATCCGGACCACGCACGTCCACCCGAAACTTCAGCGTCTGATCCGCCGGCAGCGACGGCGCCACGAAACGCGCCTCGGCCGCGTGTTGTCCGTCGAGCTCCACCGCCCGCC
>JALSRY010000061.1 GCA_026984555.1 Phycisphaerae bacterium | reverse complement strand
CGAGGTCACGATCAGCAATACCGGCACCGCGCCGCTCGAAATCGTGCGGGTGCGCACGTCGTGCGGGTGCACCGTCGCCAAGCCGCAGAAACGCAAGCTGGCGCCGGGCGAGTCGGTATCCATGAAAATCACCTACAATACGCGCAAGAACAGGAAAAAAGTATCGCAGACGATCACGCTGGAGACCAACGACCCGGCCCGGCCGCGCGTCGCGATCCGGATCAAGGGAACCGTCCGGCACCTGTTCGATGCCAAGCCGGGCAACCGCGTGGTGTTCGGCCGGCTGGAGCGTGAGTCGGCCGTCAAGCAGCAGATCGAGCTGCACAACAACATGAAAGAGCCCGTGCACCTCAAGCTCAAACCGGGGTGCGACACCGGTCCGTTCGATGTCAAGCTGGAGACGATCGAGGACGGGATGGCGTACCGGCTGACGGTGGCGACGCGGCCGCCGCTCAAGATCGGTGCCAATGTCGCCGAGGTCGAGCTGGAGACCGGAATCGAACGTTTCCCGACGATGACGATCCCCGTCAGTGCGTATGTCGCGCCGCGGGTCGCGGTGATGCCACGGCGGCTGTTCATCTCGCCGTGGGTCACGCGGAGTTTTCAGCGGATCATCCGGGTGACGTACCGGCCGGACAAACCGATCAAGATCGAGAAGATCACGACCAGCAACCCCGACCTCATCAAGGCCGAGCTGGTTCCGCCGATGAAACCCGAGCGGGCCCACACGATCACGAAGTTCTACCAGATTCGGGTGACGTTACCGCCGGGCAAGGACATGCCCGCGGAAGGGGGCTGGATCGAGATCGAGACCAGCGACCCCTCGCCGGAGTACCACAAGTTCCGCGTCGAGGTCGTTATGCGCAAGCCGGTGCGGCGTGTCTTGTCGCCTCGCAGCGGTGCGGCCCGAATGCCGCACCGGGCCCAGCCGGCGCCGCCCAAGGGTGGCACTTCGCCCAAGCCCGACAAGATGCCCGCCACATCGGGAGGCCAACCATCGGTACGTTGACGCTGCGACGATCGGCGGGGCGGATCGTGGTGATCCTCGCTTTGGCAGCGGGGGCGGGGTACCTGCGCGCCCGCGAGTTGCCGTGGGTTCCCGACCTCCACGCGATCGAGCAGAAGAAAGAGCTGCACCAGACGTTGCGGCAGACGGCGGGAATCACGCTCGAACAATTCCGGGAGTTGATCGACCAAGGCGCGGTGGTGATCGACGCCCGCCCGCAAGAAGCGTTCGAACAAGGGCATCTCGACACCGGTTCCTACCCGCCGGTGCTCAACGTCCCGCCCGGATCGATCGACGCGAACATCGACCGCCTGCTTCCGCTCCAGGGCTACCCCATCGTGCTCTATTGCACGTCGAACAACTGCGATTACGCCGAGGATCTGTACGCCGAGCTCGAACACTACGGCTTTTTCGACATGAAGATCTACTTCCCCGGTTGGGAGGGAATCGAGGCGGCGCACCTTCCGACCGCGACCGGACCCGACACTTGGACCGGGCTCGACGAACCGGCCGATTCGGACGACCCGAACGCGGTGGCCGACCCCAACGCGCCCGGCGGCGAGCCGGGCGGGACGTCGGGCGACGGAGGCCTTCCGTAGATGACCACGACCGCGACCGTGGAACGCCAGACGGGGCCGGCCGATCGCGGCGGCATCGACGTGTACGCGCTCACCGCTCGGGCGATCGTCGGCGGGTTGTTCCTGATCTCGGGAATCGGCAAGATCGTGGCGCCGTTGGACTTCGCGAAGGAAATCCGAGCCTACGAGCTGGTGCCGATCATCGCGACCAACGCGATGGCCTATCTGTTGCCGTGGGTCGAGGTTTTCGCGGGATTGCTATTGCTGGCGTGTCTCTGGCGGCGTGAAGCGCGTTTGATTCTCGGTTTTCTGCTGGTGGTGTTCACGATCGCCAAGACGGTCACGTATTTCCAGGGCAAGGTGATCGACTGTGGTTGCGGGGGGCAGATCAGCATACTCAAGTACATCTACAACGCGCCGCAGGGCATCCTTACCAACCTCGTGCTGCTGGGGCTGCTGTGGGTCGATGCGCGGGCGCAATGCCGCGCCGAGCGCCGGCGGGAGGCTCAGAAGAACCGGCCGATGTCCTGAATCGTGACGGCCAGCCCGATCAGGATGATCGCGGCCAGCCCGACCATGGTGCTGATCATTTGCGTCTTGAGGCTCAGGGGCTTGCCCTTGATCTTCTCGATGAGCAGGAACAGCATCAGGCCGCCGTCCATCACCGGCATCGGCAGGAAGTTGATCACCGCCAGGTTCACCGAGAGAAACGCGAGGAAGAACATCAGCTCGGCGATGCCCACCTCGGCCCGCTGGATGGCGATCTTGAAGATGCCGACGGGGCCCGCGACGCTGCGCGTGCTCACGTTGCGCTGGGCCAGGCCGCTGAGAAACAGGTACACCTGGGACAACTGCCGCATGACGTAGCGGCCGCTCATGCGGATCGCCCGGATCGGGTTGCCCCCGGCGCTGACCAGCTCGGTCTGCGGCTTGAGCAAGCTCTGGTCGAAGAACAGCTTGATCCGCATTTGCCACGGGTCGAAGTTGTCCTCGCGAACGGTGAACTCTGTTTCCGTGGGGGGCGCGGACATGCCCGGGCTGTAGCGCACGCGCACCGTCTTGCCGATCCGCTCGCGCAGCACCTCGCGCAGCGCCAGCGGCTCGGCGCTGAGGCGAAACTTCGCCGAGCGCCCGTTGGGGCGTTTCCGCTCGTAGGTGTCGACGCCATCGACCGACCACACGACCGCGTCGGGCGGGAGGCGCAGCTCGTTGACGAGGCTGCTCGGCACCGTGACCTCGCCGGTCGTTTCGACGCCGCCGGCCCGGTAGCGCACCGCGACCGTGCGTCCCGCGACGGCTTCGAGCACGTTGACCACGTCGAACCAGTTGGCCACGGGCTTGTCGTCGATCGCCAGCAGCAGCGCGCCGCGCGGAATCTGGAGCGCGGCAAACGGTGTGTCCGGTGCGCAACTGCACACCACCGCGCGATCCTCCTCGCCGCTGACCGAGAAGACCAGCCCGACCTTGGCCTTGCGCTGCCCGAACAGGCTCAGCGGTCGCCGGGGCGTAACCTTGAGCGTTTTTTCCTGCCCGTGGCGCTCGACGACGACCTGGATCGGTCGTTCGGCGTTGGCTTGGATGTTGTCGATGATCTCCTTGTAGGTCGGGTTGGGAATCCCACCCCAGGCCGCGATCACGTCGCCCGGCTCGAACCCGGCCTTTTCCGCGGGATCGCCGGGCACGACCAGATCGATCTTTCGGCGGCGGCGCAGCCCCAGGATGTGGGTACTGTCCACGAGCGCCGCGGGATCACCCGAGCCGAACTCGGCGGGCGAGATGATCAGCATCGCGCGGGCCCAACACTCGACCTCCGTCGTCTGGTCGGGATGTTCGGGATCGGGCCGGCGCACCGCGCAGCGCAGCACGCGCCCGCGACTGCGGGCGAAGATGCGGCTGATGTCGTAACCGTTGCGAACGGGCTGGCCGTCGATGCGCAGGATCACGTCGCCCGCCTTGAGCCCCGGCAATCCGGCCACCGCCGGCGCGTCCGCTGCCAGGGTCGTCGTGAGCATCGCCTGGACGTACAAGGCCCGCACGCCGCGGGTGGCGTCCTGCGCGGTGGGTACGTCTACTTCAAGTGTCTTGCCTGCGCGGCGGATCTTCATGTGGGCGGTCTTGCCGCCGAGCACGACGTGGGTCTGAAAGTCGAGGAACGAATCGACGGGGTGCCCGTTGACTTCGAGGACGCGGTCGCCGGGCTGGAGGATGCCGGCGGCGGGGCTGGTCGGCAGGATCCAGCCGATGACCGGCGAGGTCTGTTGCTGGCCCATCATGAACACGGCGATCAGCAACAGCCCGGCGAAAAGCAGGTTGAACACCACGCCGGCGGAAACGACGATCATCCGGGCGCCGATCGACTTGCTCGGAAACGCCCGCGGGTCGTCGTTGAGCGACATCTCGCCGGTCTCTTCGTCGACGATGATGTCGTCCTGCCCGAGCATCTTGACGTAGCCGCCGAAGGGCAACGCCTTGAAGCAATAGTCGGTCTCGCCGTAGCCCTTTTCGGCCAGCTCTTCGGAGGCGTACTCCGGCTCGTTGCCGAAGGTCAGCCCCCGGCCACGCCGATAGCCGAAAAGGCGCGGCCCGAAGCCGACCGCGAAGCGATCGACGCGGATGCCGACCCACTTGGCGGCGAGGAAATGGCCCAGCTCGTGCACGAAGATGATGATCGAGAAACCGATCAGCACCTTGAGGAACAGGATCGTGTTGTGGAGCCACGCGGGCGTCGTCGCCGCCGCCAGCAGGGTATCCACCGTGTCCGTACTTAACAGCATCGATCAACCTCTTGGCGCGCCCATGCGTCGCATGCGAGCAGTTGGGCCAGTGTGGGGTTGGCGATCCACTCGTGCCGCCGCAATACCCGCTCGGCAAGCTGGGCGATCTGCCCGAAGCGGATGCGCTCGCGGCGGAACAGCTCGACGGCAGCCTCGTTGGCAGCGTTGAGCACGGCTCCGGCGCTGCCACCACGCCGCGCCGCTTCGTACCCCAACCGGAGTGCCGGAAAACGCTCGAAATCCGGCGACTCGAAATTGAGCGACTTTACTTCCGTCCAACGCAGGGGTTTGGCAAGGCCCGGGGTGCGCCGCGGATAGGTGATAGCATATTGGATCGGCGTCTTCATGTCAGGAACGCCGAGCTGGGCGATCGTCGAACCGTCGCAGAACTCGACCATCGCGTGCACGATCGACTCGGGATGCACCAGCACCTCGACCCGCTCGGGCGGCAGGTCGAACAGCCACACGGCCTCGATCACCTCCAGCGCCTTGTTCATCATCGTGGCGCTGTCCACCGTGATCTTCGGCCCCATCTCCCACGTCGGGTGGTTGAGCGCTTCGGCCAGCGTGGCGCCGGCGATGCGTTCCGCCGGCCAGTCGCGGAACGGACCGCCCGACGCGGTCAAGACCACCCGGCGCACCTCCGCCGGCCGGCCGGCCTGCATCGCCTGAAACACCGCGGAATGCTCGCTGTCCACC
>JALSRY010000060.1 GCA_026984555.1 Phycisphaerae bacterium | reverse complement strand
GCGTGGGACAATCAACGCCATTGCAAATACGGTGCCATCCGAGTGACAACCCATAACCCATTTACATGCAGTCTGTTACGAAAAACCGCTTAGCCGCCGGCGCCTTCGTCGCTGCCGACGTGTCACACCGCGGCCCCAATCGTGCCGTTCTGACACGCCGACCGCCCGCAACCGCGTACACGCCCACCCGCCACGAGCCGACGGCCCGCAAGACACGTCCCATAATCACTGCTCGCTGGAAAGAACCCACGAATTGAACGGATTCCAGTTGATATTCCGCGAGTCGGGGGCCTATCAATAGCAGCGAAGCAGTATTCGTCGGGCACGACACTTCCACGGAACGAAAACCGAAACGGCTGGGCGGGAAAGGACGCTAAAGGTATGCGCATTAAGAACTTACTTGGAGTATGCGCTCTCGCGGGAGCACTCTCCCTCGGAGCCGGAAACGCGGTCGCAACGACCATCTACTGGACGGACTTCGCCGCGGACAGCAGCGGATCGGTCTACTCGCTCGATTCGGCCACCCTCGCGAGCACGCCCGTTATCGCGGGCGTCACCCGCGGCTATCGCATGGCCGCGGATAACGTCGCCGGACAGGTGTATTGGACCACCGTGAACGGTTCCGGCATCTACGGCGCCAACGCCGACGGCTCGGCGATGAACCTCATCGTCGCGGCCCGGGCCCCCTCCACCCAGGGTATCGATGTCGATTACGCCAGTGGAAAAATCTACTACACCCAGGGCAGCATGCTGCGCGTTGCCGACCTCGACGGCTCCAACGATACGCTGCTCTACAACGCCGCCGGCACCCAACTCCAGGACGTCAAGATCGACGCCGCCAACGGGCGCCTCTACCTCACCGAGTGGGACGGCACCCCCGCTTCCCACGGCGCGATCATCAGCACCGCACTCGACGGATCCGACGTGCAAACCGTCCTGCCCGACATCGACAACGGTCCCGTATCGCTCGACCTCGATACGACCAACGGAATGATCTATTGGGTCGGCTACGGGCTCGATGAGCGTATCGGCGGGCTCCATCGTGTCGCGATGGACGGCACCGGCTCGACCACCATCCTCCCCGACATCGACGCCGAATCACTCGCACTCGATCTCACGGAAGGCTACGCCTACATGGTGACGCCGAGCCAGACCCTCACCAGCGGTGAAATCTCGCGGGTTGCCCTCGACGGTACCGGTTTCGAGACGATCTCGCTTCCGGCCGGCGCTATCCCGGTCGGCCTGACCATCGTCCCCGAACCCGCGGCGGTGGTACTGATGATCCTCGGTGCTTCGCTGATGTTACGGCGGCGTTAGCCCCCAGACGGACGTTACGGCCCTCAAAGCCGATCACTGTCGCAAACACGGGCGGTTCCCCCGCGGAGCCGCCCGTGGCGTTTTGCGCCGATCCCGGGTGCCCCCCTGCTTCAGGAACTCCGCCCGTCTTCGGGTGCATCATCGCCCGCGGGTGGCCTCGTCGGACAACTGCCCGATCCCGTGGGAACCG
This sequence comes from Phycisphaerae bacterium, assembly GCA_026984555.1. Lineage (GTDB taxonomy): Bacteria > Planctomycetota > Phycisphaerae > UBA1845 > Fen-1342 > JALSRY01. The sequence continues at coordinate 3,554 of JALSRY010000060.1, read as the reverse complement.
CCCCTCACCCACCGCCACTGAAAAGCAAACCGATCACCGCTCCCAGCAGCGCCCCGCCCTGCCAGGAGCCCGTCAGCGCGCACTGCCCGTTGGGACACAAGACCTGCGAATAGCCGATCGCGGCTCCGGCAGCCGCACACACCGCGATGATGATGATCGAGCGCACGCGCCGCTCCTTTTCGTAATCGCCCCCAGCCCCTCGGTGCCTGCCAAGCCTCCCCGCATCGATTCTATCGGATCGCAAACCGCCGGCCAGCAATTCGCAAGATCGACCGGCGGCTACGCCAACCACCATATCCGCGCGGGCGACCACCCCCCGTTTCGCCACAAGGCACCACGGGAAGCCCTGTTCAGGCCACGCCGGCCAAGCGGTGTCCACTGGCACCCGCGATCTTCCCTCCGCGGAGGTCGAGCGAGGCCGTCTGCCGCCATTGACGCCCGCGCGGGCCTGCCCTACCTTGTTCTTCGGGTACCATCCTGAAATCGGCAACCCAAGCGAGAAGACCCGATGATCACGATCAAACGCATCTGGCCGGCCGCATTGCTGCTCGGAGCGATCCTGGCAGGTGGCTGCGGGGAAAACGAAAACCAGCCGCCCGCGTTCAACGAAGCCTTGGGAGGCTCGCCCGTCGGCACGCCGATTTCTGTCGGCCCCATCGACACCGGCATCCTCCAGGATCCCGCTTCCTATCAGCCCGCCGCCTACGAACCGCTGGAAGGCTCGCCCACGGCCGCGGCCGCCGCGGCAGCGGGGCAGGAAGCCAAAGCCGCTCGCGACGTGGTCACCACGGCGATCGACGATCTGTTCGCCATGAACCTGACCTCCCTGCTCGACGCGTTCGTCCCCGAGCAAGTCGCGGCGCTCCAGGAAGATCCGTGCGGGTCGGCGATCGAGGAAACCCCCGACACGCTCGACGCGTACTGGACCGTGTTCAAAGAGAAAGCCCAGGGGCCTCAGTTCGAGGCAAGCCTCAAGCTGATCGAAGCGCTCCCCCAGCTCGCCGAACCGCTCAAGCAAACCGTCAAGGTCACGATCCTCGATGACACGCACGCCGTCGCTACGCTCGATTTCAGCGACTTCTCGCTACCCGACGAGCTCAAACAGGCACTCGCCGGAGCGATGCAGGCCGCGCAAGCGATGATGAGCGGGGGCATGATGGGCGCCGGCGGCCCCGGAGCCGCAGGAACGCCCGGCGGCCGCGGCGGCCTCGTCACGCCCCCCGGCGCTCGCGGCAGAGGCCCCGCCCGCGGTCCCGCAGGCGCCAACCCGCCGGCCGCCCCCACGTTCTCCATCGACGACATGCTTACGCAACTCCGCGAAGCGAAGGTGCCGCTGCCGATGCAAAAGGTGGACGACGAATGGCACGTCCAGTTGCCGATCACGTTTACCCCGGAGGAGGCCGACGTCATCGCCAACGGACTCGACATCCTCAAGCGCGCGGTCGCAGACCTCACCCAGCAGATCGAACAGGTCGAAACGCTCGACCCCCAGACATACACGAAGATGGAAATGGCAGCCCAAGCGAAAATGCTGCCCGAACTGATGGGGTGGGTTGCCCAGGCCAAACTCGTGTTCGGACAAGCGCTGGAAGACGCCCAGAAAAAGGCCGCCGAACCAGCCGACGCCGCGCCCGCCAAGGCCAAACCCCAACCCGGCCCCCGCGGTCGCACCCCCTGACACGCCGCCCTGAGCGGGCTTGGCGAAAAACGCCACGCCGAAAGATGCAGAGGTTCTATGTCCGCAACGCAAGCCCGTCCCCACGCCGATATCTGTGATCTCCAGCCCGGCCAGCGGCTCGACGACGAGATCTACCTGGTGCTCCAGAAAGACCTGCGAACCACCAGCAACGGCAGCCTGTACATCCACGCCGTCCTCGCCGATCGCACCGGGCAGCTCGTCGCGCGCATGTGGAACGCCTCGCGCGAGGTTTTCGACTCGATCCCCGCATCCGGATTGCTCCATGTCACCGGACGCGTCGAAAGCTACAAGGGCAAGCCCCAGTTCATCATCGACGGCGTCCGCGGGGTGGACGATGCCTCCGTCGATCCCAGCGCTTTCCTGCCCATCAGCGACCGCGACATCGAGCAGATGTGGAACCGACTCAAGGAAATCCTGCGGCAGGTGAAAAACCCGGACTTGCTCGCGCTGATCGCCAAGTTCATGCACGACGAGAAGTTCGTCACCGCCTTCAAGCGTTCGCCCGCCGCCAGAACCAATCACCACGCCTATCTCGGCGGATTGCTGGAACACACGCTCAGCCTGCTGGAGTTGTCACGCGTGGTGCTGCCACGCTATCCGAAAGTCGACGCCGATCTGGTCCTCACCGGCATTTTCCTCCACGATGCCGGCAAGACGGCGGAGCTCGACCACCTCACCAGCTTCGAGTACACCAACGAGGGCCAGCTCATCGGGCACATCGTGCTCACCGCCATCTGGATCGCGCAGAAAACCCGCGAAATCGAGCTCGAATCCGGCAGGCAATTCCCACCCCGGCTGCTCGCGGCGCTCCAGCACATCATCGTCTCGCACCACGGCAAGTACGAGTTCGGCAGCCCGAAGCTGCCCTCCACCGCCGAGGCCGTGATGGTGCACTACCTCGACAACCTCGACGCGAAATTGACGATGGTCTTCAATGCGATCGACGCGGATCCGGACGATGCGAGCGAATGGACGAAGTGGGTACCCGCATTGGAGACGCGGGTGTTCAAACCGCAGGCAACCACGCCGGACTGAGCGTGGCGAAAACGAGGCGTAGCCGGCCCCGGCCCCCCGTTTCCCCTGCCCGCCTGCCCTGATCGAGCGGCTGTGGGACACCAGCCCCGCGTGGGCCCCCCGAGCAGCCTTCAGCCATCAGCTCTTCGCCCACGGTCCCGCGCAAGCTCGGACTCGCGCCCGCCCCCCGGGGGCTGGCACCCCATCAGCGCTTGGGAGGCAATGTTTCGCCTGCAAACTCGCCGAAACGTCAGGCGCCGACAACCGCCGCGCGCCGCTCGGCAGCGTCTTCGTCCACGATCTCGACGAGGTCATATCCATCGGAAAGCAAGTATCGACGTACACGCAGCCATGCCTCGCGGCTCGAAACGATCTGGGCTTCCGGGCGCCGGGTCAGGCCAAACCGAACACACTCCCGATTCGCCCCGCCGGAACACAGGGTAAAGTAACAGATCTTCTGCTCTCGAGTCGGTCGCGCAGCCATGCCAGTTTCCCATGAAAACAGAGCCGGTCGGCGGTTCCCACGTTCCGCCATCTTCTACAAGCGCGGTTTTGTCCCGGCTCCAACACAAAAACTGGAAAAAAATATGCACGACACCTATCGCAGCGCCCCCTGCACGCATACCCGCACGATCGTCTTCCCCCGCTCTACACAACGCACATGCAAACAGGAACAAACATAACCGCATAACGCTATGCGTGTTACGAAACAATGCCCAGCGACATAGGACATGACCGATATCTCTCATTTGCATCCCCTCCCGAACGATTCATCTCCAGCACCATGCGATGCCCCCACGACGCCCATGCCACATCGCACCAACACCCCCACCCGCGGCAC
>JALSRY010000059.1 GCA_026984555.1 Phycisphaerae bacterium | reverse complement strand
CAAGACCGCCACCGACCGCAGCAGCGACACCGACACGACGCTCGGCTACATCGTGTTGCCGTAACACATCAGCCGAGCTGCGGACCCCGGCGTTCCGCCGAACCGCGCCGGCCAGATCGCGACGCATACACGTGCGGCTCGCCCGATGCGGCGGGCCGCACGTTTTTTATTCTCCGACAACCAGCGGGGCGGGAACGCCCGAGCCGTACCGCGCATCAGGCGATACACGCGCACAGCAACTTCGCACCACCAGGCATAGGGCGACCGCGGCCCCCTGTCCCGGCGTCTCACGGTGATTGCGTCGCTACGTCGCGATCAGCGACGTGCCGGTCATTTCGTCGGGGATGGGCAATCCCATCATGGTCAGCATGGTGGGAATCACGTCGGCCAGTCGACCGCCTTCGCGCAAGGTTTTTCCGCGAAACGACTCGCCGACGACGTACAGCGGCACGGGGTAAGTCGTGTGCGACGTGTGCGGGCCGCCGGTCTCGGGATCGATCATCTGCTCGAGGTTGCCGTGGTCGGCGGTCACGATTCCGCAACCGCCTCGCGAGAGCACCGCCTCCAACACGCGACCGACACACGCATCCACCGTTCGACAGGCCTTCACGGCCGCCTCGATCACGCCCGTGTGCCCAACCATGTCGGGGTTGGCGTAGTTGAGCACGATGAAGTCGTCGACGCCCGTGGCGATCCGTTTGAGCATCAGCTCGGTCACCTGATGAGCGGACATCTCGGGTTGGAGATCGTAAGTGGCGACCTTGGGCGAGGGGACGAGCTGGCGCTCTTCGCCCGGGAACGGCTCTTCGCGGTAATCGTTGAAGAAAAACGTCACATGCGCGTATTTCTCCGTCTCGGCGCAGCGAAACTGCCGCAGCCCGAGCTTGCCGAGATACTCGCCGACGATGTTGACCATCTTGGGCGGCTTGGGAAATGCGACCTTGACGGGCAAACCCTGCTCGTAGGCCGTCATGGTGACGAAGTAGACATCGACCTTGCGGCCGCGGTCGAAGCCCATCATGACTTCCTGGCCGTCGCGGGTCTTGCCCTTGTACGGGAACTCCTCGAACGTGAACGCCTTGATGATCTGCCGCGGACGGTCGCCGCGGAAGTTGTAGAAGATGATGGCGTCACCGTCGCGGATGGTGGCGATCGGCGTGCGTCCGTCCTCGCTGATGACGGTGGGCTGCACGAATTCATCGCCGGTCATGTTGCTACTGACGGGATTGGCATAGTAGCGTTCGAGCGCCTCGACCGCGCCGGGCGCGGCGACCGCGTCGCCGAACACGAGCATGCGGTACGCCTTCTCGGTGCGGTCCCAGCGGTTGTCGCGGTCCATCGCCCAGTAGCGCCCGCAGACGCTGGCGATCTGCCCCACGCCGATGCGCCCCAGCTCCTGCTCGATCTCGCGAACAAACCCCACCCCACTGGTCGGCGGAGAATCACGCCCGTCGGTGAAGCAGTGGACGTACACGTCCTTGAGCCCACGCTCGGCCGCAAGCTGCACGCACGCATACAGATGATGCAGCCGCGAATGCACACCTACATCGCTGGCCAACCCCATGAGATGCAGGCGGCTCTTGCGCGCCAGGCACGCTTCCACGGCCGCTACCAGCTCGGCGTTGCGGAAAAACGAACCGTCCTCGATCGCCTTGCTGATGCGGACGGCATCCTGGTCCACGATCCGCCCGGCCCCCAGGTTCTGGTGGCCGACCTCACTGTTGCCCATCGTCCCCTCCGGCAACCCCACATCCAGACCACTCGTGCGGATCAACGTAAACGGACACTCCCGACGCAGACGGGCGTCTACCGGCGGTTGCGCGAGCTTGACAGCGTTGGCGTGATCCCACTCCGAATACGGGTTTTCACCCCAGCCGTCGCGAACAATCAGAATACACGGACGATGCGTCACCGTGGTGGATGGCATGGCGGGCACTCCATTTGCCGATGATTGGCCATTCCTGCATAATAATCGGCCACCAGATCATCTCGACCGAAGGCCGGTCGCAAGATGATAACCGCGTCGGACGACCCGTTCGACACGACGCGCAGGATTTGAGCGACGCGGGTCTGGCCAGGTGGGTCGGATCAGCGGGGTGGCAGGCTACGAGGCCCGAGGCCGATCCAGCCAACGCCGACGATTCCTGTTGGACACGCGGCGAAGGCAACGAGCGGCCATCACGCCCCCAGGAGGCCGCTTCCCACTCGTCGCCCACCGGAGAGCACGATATGAAGCTGGAAAGCGGACCGGCGGCATACGACCGAAACTACTACATCATCTTCCTGCTCTTGTGTCTCGGGCTCGGAGCGTATTTCTACTACGATTACCACACCGGCTACCTCAAGAAAAACCACGAGGAGGCCCGCAAAACACTCATGCCCATCGTCGGGGCGGCAAACGTCCCCGAACAGCTCCCCGAACACCCCACCGGGCCGGAGTTCCGGGACTTGCTCGCAGGCAGCGCAAACACCCTCGACACCTTCCGTGCCAAGCTCGGCAAACCCCTCGCCAGCAAAACCGACGACAACGGCACAACCTTCGACTATTACCCCAGCCGTTACGGCATGGGGATCCTCGCCCACACCAACGGAAAGATCCTCGCCAAGGGAAGCCGGTGGAACACCTGGTACAAGAGCAAGGACGAAATCCGATTTCAGCTCTATTGTGCGTTCGTCTGTTTCCTCGTGGCACTCTATGCGCTCTATCGCGTCTACAAAGCCGCCACGCTGCGGGCCGTGATCGACGACGAGGGGATGACCTACGGCGGTCTGCGAATTCCGTTTTCCAGCATGAAAAGGCTGTGCGACTACAGCCCGAAGGGTTGGGTGGATCTGTACTATGACGCCGGGGGAGTCGAGCGCAAGCTGCGTATCGACAACCAGAAGATTCGCAAGTTCGATGAAATCATCGACGCGCTGTGCGCCCGGACGGGGCTCCCGGATCCACGTTCGACGGAACAGAAAAAAGAGTCCCCCAGCGACGAGGCCTAGCGCGTCGTCCGGCAACACCCCCACCCCCTTTTTCGCATGAACGCGGTTCGCGGTTGTTGGGGCCCATACCACGGGATAGACTACCCCCCTGTTGCGCGTGCCGTCTGCGAGAAGGGAATCATACCTACATGGTGCACCGTCAGAACCCCAGAGGCACCGTCGGCGACGCCGGCGGTCGGTCAGAAGGGATCGCCCGCGGCGGATTCGGCGCCACGCTTGGCCGCACGCTTGGGTTGCTGTCCGCGACACTGCTGGCGCTGCTTGTGCCGGCCACGCGGGTGCAGGCCCAGCACGGGCGCCCCATGCCGGTGGTCGTCGCCCCGGTCGTCGAGCGCGACATGCCCGCGACGGTCAAGCTCGTCGGCACCGCGCTGGCCAACCGCCACGCCGTACTGGCTGCGGAGGTCGGCGGCCGGGTCGTCGCGACCCCCATCGAGGAGGGGAGTTTTTTCCACAAAGGCGACATCCTTTGCGTGCTTGATGACGAGGTGCCGCGGCTACGGCTCGCCGAAGCACAGGCCCGGCTCGCATCGCTCCAGGCAGCGCTCGAGAAGCTCGAAAACGGCACGCGGGAGGAAACCCTGCGCAGCCTCACGGCCCAGCGTGACGAAGCGCGGGCGATGATGGAAAAATGGCGCTTCGAGCGCAAGCGCGTGACGAATCTCGCCAGGCAGCACCAATCCAGCGAAAAAGAAGTCCACGACACCGAAATGGAATTCGCCGCGGCGCAGGCTCGTTTGGCGGCGGCTCAGGCCGCGCTCGACGAGGCGATCCGCGGGCCACGCAAGGAAGACATCGCCGCCGCCCGGGCCAGCGTGGCCGCCCAGCAAGCGACCGTCGCCCAGGCCCGCCGCGATCTGGACAAGACCCGCGTGCGGGCGCCCTACGACGCGTTCCTGGTCAGCCGGCAGGTCGAGGTGGGCCAGTGGGTCGCGCCCGGGGGGGCGGTGGCCGAGGTAGTCGAGATCGAGCGGATCAAGGTACGGGCCAGCGTGCCCGAAGCCGCCGTCCGTTTCGCCCGTGTCGGTGCGCCGGCATCGGTGCGGATCGAGGCGTTGGCCCGCAGTTTCGACGCGACCATCACGCGGGTCATCCCCCAGGCCGACGCCGACGCCCGCTCCGTCCCCGTCGAGATCGACCTGCCCAACGCCGACCACGCCATCTTGCCCGGCATGTTCGCGTGGACGTGGGTGCCCGCGGGGCCGCGCGGCAAGCGGCTCACCGTCTCCCCCGATGCGATCGTGATTCGCGGGGTGGAGAAGATGGTTTACGTCGTCCGCACCACCCCCGGCCAGCCGCCGATGGCCATGCCCCTTTCCGTGCAGACCGGCCTGACGCAGGCCGGCGCGGTCGAGATCGAGGCCCGCGCCATCCGGCCGGGCGACCTCGTGGTCATTCGCGGCAACGAACGGCTGTTCGGCCCCACCCCGGTGGCGCCCATGCCGGCTGAGGCGGCGAAATCGCAACCGGCGGGGCATCCCCCGTCGGCGTCCCGCCCCTCGCGTGCCCACCGCCCCGCCACCCCCGGGGCCCGGCCGGCGAGCGCAGGAGAGCGCGCACCGTGAATCTGATCCAGCTCTGTCTCAGGCGACCGGTGGGGGTTTCCGTCGGCGTGCTGCTGGTCGTGTTGTTCGGCCTGCTGGCGCTGTTCTGGATGCCCGTGCAGCTCACCCCCAACGTGGATACGCCGATCGTCACCGTCACCACGATGTGGCTCGGTGCCACGCCCCAGGAAGTCGAACGGGAAATCGTCGACCGCCAGGAGGAGAAGCTCCAGTTCGTCGAAGGGCTGCGGAAGATGACGAGCGAATCACGCGACAACCGCGCCCAGATCAAGCTCGAGTTCTATCCCGGGATCGACAAGGATGCCGCCCTGCGCGACGTGAACGACAAGCTCCGCCAGGTCAGCGGCTATCCACTCGAAGTGGACGAGCCGACCGTCGCCGCCGCCAACGCCGCCGCCGACAGCCCGATCGCCTGGCTGATCCTCTACCCGCCCGAGAACGACGAAGGGGAGCAGGTCCGAAAGCTGGCGGATTTCGCCCGCGACTACATCAAGCCCTACGTGGAACGC
>JALSRY010000058.1 GCA_026984555.1 Phycisphaerae bacterium | reverse complement strand
TTTGTCGCGGTGAATCGTCGTGCCCGCGTCACTGCCTGGGAAACGAACCGGCCGCGCTCCATCGGCGAATCCCATCGTCGTCGGCGTGTGGTGATCAGGCGGTGACAACGCTTTCAGGACAGCACCGGCGCGGCCGTTCCCGCGGCCGCCGTTCGCGTGCCGCCTGTTCGCCGTAACATACGGAAAGCGCAGCAGTTACGCGTATTCGGCAGGCCGAAGTGGTGGGGGCGCTCGACGGTATCGGTCGTTTGAGGAAACGACGGGCCGGGAGTCTGTACCAGCGCGGACCGCGCACGCCCCGGCGTTCGCCCGAACGCAGCCCCGCGCCGGGTGTGCGCCGCTTGCCGGTCGCCGGGTAGGGGTCGCAACGCGGTGCGAATCGTATTGACGGATTCGGCTGGGTACGATACGCCTCTGCTGGTTTGTCGTCATGCTGCCGTTCGTCGGCCGGGGTCGGCCCGGGCGCGAATCGGTGTCCCGTGATGTTTTCGGCGCCGGGAACATGCCGCCGGGCGGTGGCCGGCATCGGGCCGGCGTTGAGCGTTCCGGTCGCGATGAGACGGAACCGCCCATGAACCAATCGCCACCTGTCGCCGATCGTTTGCGTGTAGCGGTACGCGTGCGGCGTGCGTGGCCGCTGATTGCGGGGGTCATCGCGCTGGGGGTGTACGCGGGTTGTGTGTGGGGGACGGGACACACGAACGCCCGGCGTTGGAGCTATTTCGACAATCTCGCGGATGCCTTTCTCCACGGCCGGCTTTACCTGGTCCATCCGCCGGGAACGAGCGATCTCACGCTCCACGATGGTCGCTGGTACGTTCCATTTCCTCCGTTGGCTGCTGTGCTGATGTTGCCGTGGGTGGCGCTGTTCGGGTTGGCGCATACGAACACGGTTGCGTTCTCGATTCATTGGGCGGCGATCAATGTGGCATTGGTGGCGGCCATCCTGGAAGGGCTGGCGGAACGCCGGTGGATATCGCTGGACTTTCGCGGCCGGTGCTGGCTGGTGGCGTTTTTCGCGCTGGGCAGCGTACACTGGCAGGTCGCGCTGGAAGGCTCGGTGTGGTACGTGGCGCACGTATGCACGGTTCTGCTTACGGCGTTTTCGGTCTACCTCGCGGTTCGCGGCCGCGGTCCGGTCGCGGTCTCCGGCGCCTTGGCGGTAGCCCTGTGGAGTCGGCCGACGGCGCTGTTTACGTGGCCGTTGTTGTTGGGCATTGCGATCCAGCTTCGCCGCGATGCGGGTTCGCCGATCGATCGTGGCTGGTTGTGGGGATGGGTGGCGCGCAGCGCGGTGCCGCTGGTTCTCAGTGTGGCGGGGCTTGCGTGCTACAACGCGGCCCGGTTCGGGAATCCGCTCGATTTCGGTTACGAGACGCAGCACGTCAGCGCCGCGGTCCGCGAGGATCTCGTCCGCGGGCAGTTTCACGTTCGCCACATTCCACGCAATCTGCACGTATTGCTGATGGGGGCGCCGCGCTGGGAGGAGCCGTCCTGGGCGCCCCATCTGCACATTCCCGTACCCGACGCCCGCGGCATGAGCATTTTTCTCACGATGCCGGCGTTGTTCTACGTTTTTCGGGCTCGTCGGCGGCGCGACCCGCTGGTCCGCGGTGCCTGGCTGGCAGTCGGTCTGACACTGGTGCCTTTGCTGCTGTACTACAACACCGGTTGGCGTCAATTCGGCTATCGGTTTTCGCTCGACTTCATTATCCCGCTGCTGATTCTGCTGGCGGCCGCTGTCGGCTCGCGCCTGACGCGAGCCATGCGTTTCTGGATCGCCGCGGGTGTGCTCATCAACGCCTGGGGTGTGGTGTGGTGGTACACCGCGTGGTTGGACTGACTGCCCCGGCTCGAGACCTGTCCAGCCAAAGAGGGGACGCAGTAAGCGGACATGGGAATCGGAGACCGACCGTGTACAATGCCAACTGGTCATGACAATGCGCGCCGCGAGGGAGGCGCTGTGGGAGGTTGGGCTCATGCGAATCTTTGTTTCGGGTGGCGCGGGGTATGTTGGCAGCCATTGCGTAAAGCGGCTCGTCGCCGCCGGGCATGCCGTAACCGTTTACGACAGCCTCGTGTTCGGGCATCGCGAGGCGGTTGATCCCGCCGCGCGTTTTGTGCAAGGCGACCTGGCCGATCGGGACGCACTGCGCCTCGCGCTTGATGCGGGCTTCGACGCCGCCATGCATTTCGCGGCGTTTCTCAATGTCGGTGAATCCGTCCACGAGCCGCTCAAATACTATCGAAACAACGTCGCCAACACCGTCAACCTGCTGGAGGCCCTCCGCGACGCGGGCGTTCGGCGCATGGTGTTCAGCAGTACGTGCGCGGTCTACGGCGAGCCCGAGCGGCTACCGATTACCGAAGACTTGCCGAAAAACCCGATCAATCCCTACGGTGCGACAAAACTGGCGGTCGAGTGGATGTTGCGTGACTCTGCAACTGCGTGGGGTCTCGGGTCCGTCGCCCTGCGCTACTTCAACGCGTCTGGGGCTGCGTCCGATGGCAGCATCGGCGAAGACCACGATCCCGAGATCCACCTGATTCCCCTCGTACTCCATGTCGCGCTGGGAAAACGGGCGTCGATCAAGATTTTCGGCAGCGACTACCCGACCCCCGACGGCACGTGCGTGCGCGATTACATTCACGTGGAAGACCTCGCCGAAGCACACCTGCTGGCGATCGAGCAACTTCGTGAAGGGCACGCCGAGGCGTATAACGTGGGTACGGGGCGGGGTACGAGTGTTCGGGAGATCATCGAGGCGGCGCGTCGCGTAACCGGTCACGATATCCCTGCCGAAGCCGTCGATCGCCGGCCGGGCGATCCGCCGGAGCTGTGGGCATGTTCCGATAAATTGCAGTCGCAATACGGTTGGAAGCCCGCGTATACGGACATCGAGCAGATCATCGCCACCGCCTGGCGGTGGCATCAAGCCCACCCCGAGGGGTTTGCATCCGCCTGAGCCGCATCGTCCCGTCCCGGGTGAGGTCCGCCCTTCCTCCCGCATCAGCGCGGCGATGCGCTGGTTTTGGCCACCTGGCGTGGTATGATGGACACTTGGTTCTCCCTAATCTTGGGTTGGGGAGCGAGGCCGTCGGCGGCGTGTAGACGTTGGATGCGCCGGTCGGAGGTTTCGTGAGGCGCCGTGTGCCGGTGGCCTCAGACCGGCAACCGGGGCCGACAAGGAAGTCGGGGACCGCGACCGCCGGTGCTCTTGGCGAAACGGTGGTCGGCGTCGTCGGCTTTTTTGTCGCGCCGCGTCGTGCGCGGTTACGAGCGAGGCCCAGGCAACCGATTGTGGATCTTCCGTGAGCCGATCGTTTTCTGCAATGTTTTTCTGGCTCATCGGTTAGAACTTATAGGTTCTCATACGTATGTCCTATTGGAGGTATCAGAATGTTCTCGTTGTCCCTGCGAAAGCGGCGTCACAAAGACGGCTCGCCGCCGCGCGCGACGAAGCGGAAACCGTCGCGCGTTCAGGAGGAGTTTGGTCCGCCCCTGACCGTCGAGGAGCTGCGGGCGAACCTGACCGAATTGGAGAAGAAACTCAACGCGGAGATGAAGTGCCCCGCGGGGCGCAACCAGGTGTTCTTGCGGTCGCTGCTGACCGGGTCGGGGACCACCCCGCCGCGCATCGCCCTTAAGTGCCATCTGCGCAAAGACATAGGGGAAAATCCGGTGGTGTTCTACGAGTACATCCGCGACGTGTGCTGTTCGGACCCGGAGAAATGTCCGGCGTATCGAGCGTTCCAGGAGCGGTACGTGCAGACCTGACACCACCCGCGATTCGCGCGGCCGTCGCCTCGCCAGTCGGCCGTGTTTGGGGAGCCCGGCGAGTACGGCGTCAGCAGGGATGGCTGACGCCGTGTTATTGCGCACGCACTGTACCATGTGTATTATAGGACGTTTTGGCATCTTGGTGAATTCGCCCCATTTCCCTGCTTTTTCTGCCGAATCGGCTCGCTCGTGCGTCTATAATGACAGCGAGGGAGCTATACGCTGAAAGCATCTCAGCGGCTCATCGGACACGACACATTCTTTTGGAACCATCTTGGAGGCAAAATGCGCAATCACGAATCCCTATGGGTACGGACGCGGCTCGGCGTCGCGGCGGCGGTCTGTATCACGCTGCTGACCGCCCAGGCCTGGGCCAGCGGGCAACAGGCCCACGAGCTGAGCCAAACGATCTGCAACCGGCTCAACGTCAACGATTATCAGCTTGTCGATCTCGACCTCCCGGCGGACGGGGCCGCCTCCATCATTACGCCGATCACGCTCGACGGGACCGAGTTCACACTCGTGCTCGACCGCCACAGTGTTCGCAGTCCCGATTTTCGGCTGATGGTGCCGGGGCCGGATGGTGACATGGTCGAGGTAGAGCCGCCGCCGGTGCGAACGTACCAGGGCGGACTGGCCGAGGTGCCCGAGAGCCGGGCGGCGGCGACGCTGCTCCACGGTCAGATCGAGGCGTTGATCGCCGCTGATGGCACGGTGTGGGGCGTGCAGCCGTTGACCGACGTGATGCCGGAGGCCGACCCGCGCACGCACGTCGTGTATCGCCAATCGGACAATCGCCCGATTGCGGGTGTATGTGGTACGGACTTGCTCGATCCGATCGACGGGCAGGAGCAGGGATACAAGGATGCGACCGATTCGGGTGGTGGCTACGGGACGCGCGACACCTGCCCGATGACGTGCGAAATCGCGTTCGATGCCGATGTGGAGTTTTATCAGCGCAACGGCAGCTCGGTTTCCGCGACGCAGACCGACATCGAGAACGTGCTCAACTCGATGGAGGTCATCTACAACCGCGACACCGATATCGTCTATGACCTGACCACGACGCTGGTGCGTACCTCCGAGCCCGACCCCTACACTGCGACTGATGCGGGCACGCTGCTCAACGAGTTTCGCAGCGAATGGAACAACCACCAGGGGTCGATCCATCGCGACGTCGCGCACCTCATGACCGGCAAGAACCTCGACGGTTCCGTGATCGGCGTGGCCTGGCTCGCGGTGATTTGCAACAGCAGCAACGGCTACGGGCTGTCACAGTCGCGTTTCACCAGCAACATGACCAACCGCGTCGGTCTGACCGCTCACGAGGTCGGACACAACT
>JALSRY010000057.1 GCA_026984555.1 Phycisphaerae bacterium | reverse complement strand
GGGGCATGATCGACGCCTACGCTGCCGTCCAGGAAGCGCTCTCGATGTGCAGCGGTGCGCCGCGGGCGCGCGACATCGACGTGCAGACACCGGTGGACGTGGCGGTGGATATCACGCTGGACGCCACCGATTATGACGGCCTGCCCGACCCGCCCGGCGCGCTGACGTACATCGTCACGACGCTGCCGGCCAACGGCACCCTGGCGGACGCCGGCAACGGCCACGTCATCACCGCCGGCGAACTGCCCTACAGCCTCGCCAACTTCGGCAACCTGGTGACGTTCACGCCCGATGCGGGCTATTTCGGTACCGATGCGTTCTTGTACAAGGCCAACGACGGCGGCACCCCGCCCGATGGGGGTGACTCGAACGAGGCGACCGTCTCCCTCCTCGTGCTCTACGACCCGCCGACGATCACGACGACCCAGCTCCCGATGGGTGCCATGGGCTGCGCGTACGGCCCCTTCCAGCTCACCGCCGACCAGGGGCAACCGACGCTCGTCTGGGAAGTCGCCGGAGCGGGCGATTACAACGAGACGGATCTCGGCAGCAGTCAGTTCGCCTCGGTCGGAACCGCCCAGGGCTGGCACGCCGACGACAACGCGTGGAGCTACACGCTGCCGTTTGCGTTCCCGTTCTATGACAACCAGTACACCCAGGTCTGGGTGAGCAGCAACGGGTTTCTCAACTTCGGCGGACCCGACTTCACGTTCTCCAACAGCGATAGCGCGCTGATCGCGGCGACACGCATTGCGCCGTTGTGGGACGATCTGCGGACCGACTCCGGGGGCTCCGACATCTACATCGACACCTCCGTATCCGGCCAGGTCACCATCCGCTGGAAAGCCACGACCTACGGCGCGGGAACCAGCGTCAACATGTCCTGTACGCTCTACGACGACGGCCGCATCCGCTTCGACTATGGCAGCGGAAACTCGGGCCTGACCCCCACCGTCGGCGTCTCCAGCGGAAACGGCAGCGACTACCTCCTGTCCATGTACGACAACCACTCGTCGCTCGGGTCCGTCAATTCGGTCGAAATCGCTCCGCCTCAGCCCCTGCCCAACGGGATCACCCTCTCGCCGGCCGGTGTGCTTTCCGGAACCCCGACCGAGTTCGGCTCCTTCGCACCGCGATTCCGCGTCATCGACTCGCTCAACCGCAGCGACGAGACGCAACTTACGCTGACCATCCTCCAGATCGGCCCCCCCGGCGATCTGGACGGCGATGGCACCGTCGGCCTCTCCGACCTGGCCATTCTGCTGACCAACTATGGAACCCCCAGCGGCATGACCTATGGCGACGGCGACCTCGACGGTGACGGTGACGTGGATTTGTCCGACCTCGGCGCGCTGCTGGCGGTCTACGGCGAAACCTGCTGACGCCACCCAGACGCGACGCTGCGTCTGGACGCACCAGTGACACGACGGGCGGCACGGGCTACCGGCTCGTGTCGCCCGGTTTTTCGCGCCCGCGTTGCGTACCGGGCGCATCCATCAAGAGGATACTTGGACCATGCCCGCTTTCGCGCGCACTGCCGGCGCGAGGCGGCCGATCGATGCTGAAACAAACGCCGCGGGTCGAGTGACCACGCGGCGGCTGGAGGCTCAGCGGTGGTTTCCCGCCCCAACGCCCGGTAAAACTGGTTGACGTCGGCGCCGACGGAAGTTAGAAGTAAGGGTGTTCGGTGCATGCGCCGGCGGGCTCGCGCCTTGCGCGGCTGCGGCGGCGCGCCTGTCTGCACAGATTGCGAGGAATCACATGAAGCAGCAGTCCAAGGCTCCCAAAGAGCGAGTCAATATCACCTATCGCCCGGCGACCAACACCAAGGAACAAAAAGAGCTTCCGCTGCGGCTGGCGATGCTCGGCGATTTTACGCTCCGCGAGGACGATACCCCGCTGGAAGACCGCAAGATGACGCGCGTCGACAAGGACAACTTCAACGACGTGATGCGGAGCCAGAATCTCGAGTTGACGATCAACGTTCCGAACAAGTTGACCGGCGGCGAAGGCGACGAGATGGGCGTCCAGCTCAAGTTCGCGACGCTCAAGGACTTCGAACCGGAGCAGATCGCCCGCCAGGTGCCGGAGTTGCGGCAGTTGCTCGAGACGCGCGAAGCGTTGACGGCGTTGAAGGCGCCGCTGTCGAACAAGCGCGCCTTCCAGAAGAAAATCGCGGAAATTGTCAAGGACGAGGACACCCGCAAGAAGCTGTTGGATGTCTTCAGCAAGGCCCAGGAGGACGCCGCCGGCGAGTAGGGATGCCGGAGGCGTTTCCAGATCACGTGTTCGTGAGACTGGTACGAGGACACGCGGGACCACTCGAATCGCACATGTTCAGCATCCGGCTCGAAACCTGACGCCATGTTGCCACGGCAACCGGCGGGTTGTCGAGCCGCACAGAGTCGGAGAATGACGATGGCAGACGCACCCGATGCCGCCCAGGCGCCCGCCCCACAGGAATTGCCGGAGGACGTATCCTCGCTGCTGGATGAGATTACGGTAGCGACGGGGATCAAGGACAAGGAAGCCCAGCGCGTCGCGCGTCGGGGTGTGCAGGAGCTGCTCGCCAACCTCGTCACGACCCCCGCCGAAAAGATCGACAAAGCGTTGATCGACGCCTACATCGCCGAGATCGACGCGAAGCTGGGCGCCCAGATCGACGAGATCCTCCACCACGAGGACGTGCAGAAGCTCGAATCGGCCTGGCGGGGGTTGAAGTTCGTCGTGGATCAGACCGATTTCCGCGAAAACATCAAGATCGACATCCTCAACGTCTCGAAAGACGAGCTGCTCGAAGACTTCGAGAACGCGCCCGAGATTCCCAAATCCGGTTTGTACCAGCACATCTACACGGCCGAGTTCGGCCAGGCCGGGGGGGAACCATTCGGCGCGATGATCGCCAACTACGAATTCGGTCCCGGCCCGCGCGACATCGCCCTGATGCAGAAGGTCTCCGCGGTCGGCGCGATGGCCCACTGCCCATTCATCGCCGCGGCCGGCCCCGAGATGTTCGGCATCGAGGACTTCCAGGAGTTGCCCAAGCTCAAGGATCTCGAAAGCGTCTTCGAAGGGCCGCAGTACACCAAGTGGAACTCGTTCCGCGACAGCCCCGACGCGCGCTATTTCGGCCTCACGATGCCGCGGTTCCTGCTGCGTCATCCCTACGACCCCGACGCCAACCCCGTCAAGGCGTTCAATTACGAGGAAAAAGTGGTCGACAGCCACAAGAAGTACCTGTGGGGCAATGCGGCGTTTGCGTTTGCGACCCGGTTGACCGACTCGTTCGCCAAGTCGCGTTGGACGATGAATTGCACCGGGCCGCAGGCCGGCGGCATGGTCGAAAACCTGATCCTGCACCAGTACAAGACGATGGACGGGATCGAAACCAAGATTCCGACCGAAGTGCTCATCTCCGACCGGCGGGAGTTCGAGCTGGCCGAGTGCGGGTTCATCGGCCTGACCATGTACAAGAACACGGACAAGGCGTGTTTCTTCAGCGCCAACTCGGTCCAGAAGCCCAAGACCTTCCCCGATACCGAGGAAGGTCAACGCGACCAGACCAACTACAAGCTCGGCACCCGCTTGCCGTACATGATGATGATCTCGCGGCTGGCGCACTACCTGAAAGTGATCCAGCGCGACAACATCCAGACCTGGCAAAGCCCGACCAAGATGCAGTCGGAGCTGACCGAATGGATGCGGCAATACGCGGCGGACATGGACAACCCGACCGAGGAGGTGGCCAACCGCCGGCCGATCCGCAAGTTCAATATCGAGGTCTCGGAAGTTCCGGGCGAGGTTGGTTTTTACAAGGTGGATTTGCAGGTGATGCCTCACATCAAGTTCGAGGGCGCCAATTTCACGCTCTCGCTCGTGGGCAAACTCGACAAGTAGTCACAGTCCTCGGCGACATGCCGTCGCACGCACGGCGCCGTCGCGTGCGCCTTGGTGCGTGACAAGGCGGTACCACCCGGGGGCGGCTTGGCTGCGGTTTGAGGGCCGGGCACGCGGCGAAGATGGGTAGCGACGGTGCGAAGTGGGAAACGCTTGGGTCGCAGCGATTTCCCAGCCGCGACGCAGGCGGAGCGGCGGCCGGAGTCGTCGGCGCTGCGGGCAGATCATAACCCATTGACTCGGCGATAGTTGCGGTTCGTTCGGCCCGTGAACGCCGTGCGGGCGGTTCGCTGGCACGTCGCGTGCAACGGCTCGCTTCGCAACGCCCCGATGGGACGGGGAAAACGGGTTGGCGGTGAAGGGAAGGGGCTCGGTGAGGGCCCGCCGCACTACCGTAAAAGCAATTCAAGAGGTCTTCTGAAGGAGTATACGCCATGCCAATGCCAGCTCACATGACCATGGAAGGCGAAAACCAGGGCACGATCGAAGGTTCGTGCGAAATGCAGGGACGCGAGGGGACAATCCTCGTCGAGGCGTTCAACCACGAGGTGCGCATCCCCCGCGATCCGCAGTCCGGCCTGTCCACCGGCAAACGGGTCCACAACGCCCTCTCGGTCGTCAAGGTGTTCGACAAGTCCTCGCCCAAGCTCTACCAGGCGCTTTGCACGGGCGAGCACATGAGGAACGTCACGATCAAGTGGTACCGGATCGACCCCACCGGACAGGAAGAACATTACTTCACCCACACGCTCGAAGACGCCATCATCGTGAGCATCCGCCCGTGGATGCCCAACTGCCTCGATGCCGCGACCGAGAGCTACACGCACATGGAAGAGGTGATGTTCACGTACAAGAAGATCCGCTGGACCTGGGAGATCGACGGAATCGAGTCGGAGGATAGTTGGGCCGTGCCGAAGTAACCCGGCGCCGGCTTGGCTCGGGCCGCGGGTCCGCTGCCCGCGGGTGCTTGGCCGGTAGGGAGGGACAAGACGAAGAAGCCGCCGGGAGCGGGGAGGTCGGGTACGTCCCGACCTCCCCTGTTTATTGGCGCCGTGCTTGTGATTCGACAGCCGCAAATGCCCGATGAATCCTTCGGCGGGCGTGGGCGGCCCGATGGACGGTTATCGGCCCCGCGGAGACGAAAAAGACGCCGCCGGTTTGCGATGCGCCGGTAACGTTTTGTAGGCTTGAGGGGAACACGCGCGTGCCGGCGTGTGGCCGGAGCACGCCGCCGCCTCCCTGTTCGGGGGGCGGCTGTCAG
>JALSRY010000056.1 GCA_026984555.1 Phycisphaerae bacterium | reverse complement strand
GGTTTCCGCGATACGACGCCGGTCGCCCGCTACACCGCGACTGGCAGATGGGCGCTCCGAGCCGGCGGCCATGATAACGCCCGGGCCTGGCGCCGTCGCCCGGTCGCCGATCCCCGCGCGGGCCGGCCGGCGATACGAGGCCCGCCGCCGGAAAATCCGATCACCCCCGCGCCGGAACCAGCCGATAAGAAAGTCGGGGTGCGCCGGGTGCGATGCGTGGCCACGGTCGCCGGGTGTCGCCCGCGGGAAACTTCGGAACATGACGACCCAGCAACTCCAGTTTGTTCGTCCCCGACCCGTGGGGGCGTCGCTCCGCGCGTGCGAGATCATCTTGTCGTGCTTTCAGCACCAGCCGTTGCTCGCCGCGGACACGCGTTGTCGAGCATTGGCGGAGATTCTCGACGATGTACTTCCCCGTCACCACCTGACCCTGCGGGCGTTCGTGTTTCTCCCCGCCGGCGCCCGGATGCTGGTGACCCACACGGCGGATCGGCGACCGCGCTTGGCCTGGGCGGCGTATGTGATCAAGCGGCTGTTCGAGCGTCAGGCCCGCGGGCAGATCGAGGCGGAGCACGGCGCGCTACCACCGTCCCTGGTCGAGCGGCTCGGGCGCGGGCGCTATGTCTTTCGGTTTTGGGAGCCTGGCCGGCCGCCGATACCCCTGCCGGACGGGAGCGATCTGGCCCGGGTGGTGCGAGCGATCCACGCGCGGCCGGTCGAGGTGGGCTGCTGCATCCATCCCCGCGCGTGGCGGTGGTCGAGCTGGTGCCGGTACCACGGGCAGGACCCCGCCGTCGGCGTTCGCCTGCCGCGTGTCGCGCCGCTGCGGTTCGACTCTCCGCCGGCGTAGCCGCCGGGACAAGAGGGTTCGCCGGCGTGTTGGTTGCCGGTGACGTGCGAGCGGGTGGGGCCGCGAGCCGAGCGCGTCAGAGCTTCAAATCCGGCCCCGGTTGGGTGCACGACAAACGTTTGTCCCCGGTTTGGGTCTATACATCCCGCATGCTATACTCACCCGAATTGCCGCAGCCGCTGGTGCGCGCTCGGAAACGCGAGATCCATGCTCAGACGTGTGATCATCTCGATTGTGCTGATCGCGGTGCTGCTCGGCGGCGCGGCGGTGGTTTCGTGGCGCCTGATCGAGACCACGCCTCGGCCCCCGACCGCCGACATCGAGCGACCCACGCTGCTGGTGCGCGCCGTGAAGGTCGAGCCGCGTGACGTGGTGGAGCCGATCCTCGGCTACGGAACGGCACGGGCCGATCGCCAGACGTGGGTGGCCGCGGAGGTTGGCGGCGAGGTGGTCGCGGTGAGCCCGAAGCTGCATGTGGGCGTGCCCGTCGACGCCGGCGAATGGCTCGTGCGCATCGACGATCGGGACTACCGGCAGCGGCTCGAGCAAGCCCAGGCCCGGGTCGCCACGGACGAAGCTCGAATCCGCCAGATTCAAATCGAGCAACGCAATATCCAACGGCTGATCGAAATCGCCCGCAACGAGCTGGACATCGCCGAACGCGATTACAAACGGGTGATGGATCTGTTCGAGCGCAAGAACTCGGCGCGACGGGAAGTGGACCTGGCGCGGCAGGCGTGCGAGCGTGGTCGGCGGACGTTGCGCGGGCTGCTCAACCAGCAGGCCGTGATGCCCGAGCAGCTCGCCGCCGCCCGGGCCAGTCGCGACCTGCACAACGCCGACGTGAAACTGGCGGAGTTGGCGCTGGAGCGTTGCGAAGTGCGGGCGCCGTTCCGCGGACGGATCGAGCAGGTGACGGTCGATGTCGGGCAGCGGGTCGCGCTCGGGTCGCGGCTCTTCGCGCTGCTCGATCCCGACCTGATCGAAGTTCCGATCGAGCTGCCCGTATCGGTGCGGGATCGTGTGCGACCGGGGGCGGCGTGCGAGCTGCGGCTCGAAAGCAACCCGGACGCGCGTTGGACGGCCCGGGTCGCCCGGATCGCCCCCGCCGCCGATCAGAACACGCGCACCTTCGCCTTGTTCGTCGAAGTGGACAACACGACGCAGGATGTCCCGCTGATGCCCGGCATGTTCACCAAGGCGACCGTCGCGGGGCCCACGTGGCGGGGAGCGCTGGTCGTGCCGCGCGGCGTCGTGATGCAGGACCATGTGTTCGTGTTCGATCACGGCGTGGCGCGGCGCCGTTCGATCGAGGTGCGCCGGCACCTGCTGGACCAGAGCATCGTGCGCGGGGTGAGGCCCGGCGAAGTGGTCATCACGTCCAATCTCGACGCGCTCTACGACGGCGCCGCGGTGCGGCTCGAGTCCGCCGGCGTGGCAAAGAAACCCGAACGGCCCGAACAGCCGGGCGCGGAGGCGGCCCCGGTCGGTGTCTCGGACAAGACGGAGAATACCCGCGGCTCATGAAGGCGCTCCCCCGGATCAGCGTCGAAAACCCCGTGCTGGTCAACATCGTCGTGGTCGGCGTGTTGATCGGCGGGGTGTACGCGGCCCTGACGCTGGTGCGCGAGATGTTCCCCGAGTCGCGGCCGAACATCGTCGTCGTCACCGCACCCTATCCCGGCGCGACACCGGCGGAAATCGAAAAAGGCCTCGCCCAGCGCATCGAAGAAGCGATCAAGGACGTCGAACACGTCGACAAGGTCACGACACAGATCACCGAAGGCCTGTGCATGATCTCGGTCGAAATGAGCAACCAGGTCGACGATGTCGATCAGGCCGTCACCGACGTCAAGGCCGCCATCGACGCCATCCCCGCCGACGAACTGCCCGACGACGCGGAGGAAATCCGCGTCATGCGCGCCGAGCCGCGACTGCCCGTGATCGCCGTCTCCGTCTTCGGTGACGTGGACGAGCGAACGCGCAAGCTCATCGGCGAGCGGCTACGCGACGACCTGCTGATGCTGCCCGATGTCAGCGACCTCACCATGGAGGGTATCCGCAAAGCCGAAATCACCGTCGAGGTCGTGCCCGAAAAGCTGGTCGAATACGGCGTGTCGCTGGCCGAAGTCTCGACGGCGATCCACCAGGCAAACCTCGATCTGCCCGGCGGGCGCGTCAAAACCGCCCGGCAGGACGTCTCCGTGCGAACCCTGGGCGAGACCGACGACGCCCGCCGCATCGCCGCCACGATCGTCCGCAGCCGGCCCGACGGCGGCGTGGTGCGCGTCCGCGACCTGGGCCGCGTCATCGACGGGTTCGTGGACGACGACATGAGCGGATCGTTCAACGGCAAACCCGCGGTCAACGCGACGATCTACAAGACCGGCGATCAGGACGCGGTGCGCATCGCCGAGCTGGTCAAGGCCTTCGTGGCGGGCAAGGCGCGGCGTCCGGTCTCGTGGGACTGGCTGACGCGGCTCAAGAACGCGTTCGGCATCCGGACCGAGGCCCAGCGGGTCTACGCGGAAGCATACAACGATCCCTACCCCACCAACGTCGAGATCCGCATCCACAGCAACCTGGCCCGCTTCATCGAGAGCCGGCTCGCCCTGCTGACTCGCAACGGGCTGTGGGGACTCGTGCTGGTGTTCCTGTCGCTGCTGATGTTCCTCAACGTGCGGGTGGCGTTCTGGGTGATGATGGGGCTCGTGTTCGCCGTGTGCGGCACGATCGTGCTGATGCACATGGTCGGGGCCACGCTGAACCTCATCAGCATGTTCGGGCTCATCATCGTGCTCGGGCTGATCGTCGATGATGCCATCGTCGTCGGCGAAAACGTCTTCACACGCATCGAGGGGGGCGAGGAGCCGCACCAGGCGGCGATTCGGGGCACCCAGGAAGTCCTCTGGCCGGTGATCATTGCGGTGTTGACGACGGTGGGCGCGTTCGTTCCCTTGCTCTTCATCCAGGGGCGCATCGGCGATTTCATGGGCATCCTGCCGGTGGTCGTGACGTGCGCGCTGAGCGTGTCCCTGGTCGAGGCGCTCTCGGTGCTGCCGTCGCACCTGGCCGAAACGCTCCGCCCGCCAGCCCATCGTGACGAGCAGGCGACCCGCTCGGCGTTCGGGCGTTTCTCGGCGAGGTTGCGCCGGTTCCAGCGCCGTTGGCTGCACGACGCGTTCATCGCACGCTACGAAGACTTCCTGCGCCTGGCCGTTCGCTGGCGGTACGTCACGATGGCGGCCGTGACGGCGGTGCTGCTGATCGCGCTGGGGTTCGTCCAGGGGCGGCGCGTGCCGTTCGTGTTCGTGCAGAAGATGGACTCCGAGACGCTCATGATCGACCTCGAGATGCCCGTCGGCACCCCCATCGAGCGTACGCGCGCCACCCTGCGCCGCATCGAGCAAGTCTGCCTCGAAACGCCCGAGATCGTCAACACCTGGGCCATCGTCGGCGCGCGGATCGAAGCCGACGAAAGCGGCACCTACACGACCCGCCGCTCGCACCTGGGCGAGATCGTCGTCGAGCTCAAGGACGTCGAGCAGCGTCGTCGCAGCAGCGACGACGTGATCGCCGAGCTGCGCAAGAAAACCGCGAACCTCTCGGGCATCAATTCGCTGCGCTTCCGAGCGATGCAGGGCGGCCCCGCCGGTCCCGAACTCGAGATCGAAATCACCGGCAAGAACATGGAACACATTCTCGCGGCACGCGACGTGATGCGGGCGAAACTGGCGCACTACCAGGGGGTCTACGACCTGGCCGATGATTACGAGGAGGGCACGCCCGAGCTGCAAATCGCGTTGCTCGACTCGGCCCGACCGCTGGGCCTGACGACCCGGATGCTCGCCACCGAGCTGCGCGGCGCGTTCTACGGGCTCGAAGCACGCACGCTCCAGCGCGGCCGCGAAGACGTGAAAATCCGGGTGCGGTTCCCCGAAGATCGCCGGCGCCACGTGTACGAACTCGAAACGATGCGCATCGTCACGCCCGGCGGGGCGGCGATTCCGCTGTGCGAAGTCGCCCGCGTGGTCGAGTCGCACGGCCCCGCCGCCATTCGCCGCGTCGACCAGCGCCGCGCCGTTACCGTTACCGGGGACGTCGACCAGACCCGTGCCAACGCCGACGAAATCATCGACGATCTCCAGCCCACCGTCGCGCGGCTCGAGCGCGATTATCCCGGCCTGCGGATCATCTTCTCGGGCAATCGACACGAGGCGACCAAGTCGCTCGGGTCGTTGCGGCGCGACTTCTTCATCGCGGTGCTGCTCATCTACTTCATGCTCGCCGGACTCTTCCGCAGCTATCTCCAGC